>JBEKWK010000200.1:0-6440 GCA_049513175.1 FCB group bacterium | reverse complement strand
GTGGAATATTACATTATAACTCATCCGGTTTGATTTTATATTCTTTCAACACATTTTCAAATGAAACAGCTTTCTTCAAAGAAGTCTTTTCTCTTTGTTTTATTATATTATAAATTTCGGAATGCTCAGCTAATTCGGCAATTTCTTTCAGATTTTCATAATCCTCAACCGGTAATAAGACCGCTTCCATCCGGTTATTCCTCATTACGGCAATTTTCTCGATTTTCCGCATTCTCAGTTTATCGAGAATACCTCCGAAATTCCTTGATACAAGCGTAGAAGGTAGTATCTCTTCTTTTATATAAGTTATCATAATTCACCAAATATTACACATTATTATAAGTGCAAAATTACACAAAATAATACGTAAATACAAGGGAAATTATTTTTAGATATAATAAAACAAATTATTTCTATACTTTTCAGCAATTTCTGTTAAGGTAATTCGTAACATAACAAAAAAAATTACATAAATAATATTTAGGAGTTGATATGTCTGAAAAAAAACTTGCCGGAGAGGTCTATTTTCCTTCTGAAGATATTGTGAAACAAGCAAACATAAAGGACTGGGATGCCTTGGAAAAGGAAGCTAAGGATAATTATCCCAGGTTCTGGGAAAAACGTGCTGAAGAGCTCCACTGGTTCTCTAAGTGGGACAAAATTATAGATGATTCGGAAAAACCGTTTTACAAGTGGTTTACAGGTGGGAAAACTAATATATGCTACAATTGTCTCGATGTACATGTAAAATCCCATCGCAAGAATAAACTGGCTTTCATCTGGGAAGGTGAAAACGGGGAACACACCACTATGTCTTATTTCAGATTGTATAAAGAAACCTGTAAGTTTGCAAATATCCTTAAAAGTCTCGGAGTGAGAAAGGGCGATAGAGTTACGATTTATATGGGCAGAATACCTGAAATCGTTACCGCAATGCTTGCATGTGCCAGGATAGGAGCCATTCACTCGGTAGTTTACGGCGGCTTTTCCGTAGAAGCTTTACACGAAAGAATCGAGGACAGCAACTCCAAAGTACTTATAGTAGCCGACGGAGCTTATCAAAGAGGCAAAATCGTACCATTGAAGCAAATTGCCGACGAAGCCTTGCAGCGTGCAGGTGTAGTAGAGCATGTACTTGTCGTAAAGCGCACAGGTCAGGAAGTAAACATGCAAACCGGACGGGATATGTGGCTGCATGAATTAATGAATCTGCCGATTTCAACTTATAATAACGAATGTGAAGTAATGGATGCCGAAGACCCGCTGTTTATTCTCTATACGTCAGGAACTACAGGCAAACCAAAGGCTATTCTTCATACTCACGGCGGTTATATGGTAGGAGTTTACACTACATTGAAATATGTGTTTGATATTAAGGATTCCGACAGGTTTTGGTGTGCTGCAGACCCGGGATGGATTACGGGACACAGTTACATAGTTTATGGTCCTTTATTGAATGGAGCGACGAGTTTTATGTACGAGGGGGCTCATACTCATCCTTTTCCGAATCGCTGGTGGCAGATTGTGGAAAGATACGGAATCAATATTTTATATACATCTCCTACTGCAATACGCGGATTGATGAGATTCGGCGATGCCTGGGCAAACAAGCACGACCTGTCTTCTCTGAGACTACTCGGTTCAGTCGGAGAGCCGATTAATCCTGAAGCATGGAAATGGTTTTATAAAGTTATCGGTAAGGGAAAATGTCCGATTATGGATACCTGGTGGCAGACGGAAACGGGAATGTTTATGATTACGCCTATGCCCTGCGTACCTTTGAAGCCCGGTTCAGGAACAAAGCCTTTCCCCGGAATTGAAATGGATATTTTTGATGAGGAAGGCAAGCCCGTTAAAACGGGAGAGGAAGGCTATCTTGTGATTAAAACACCTTGGCCCGCTATGGTGAGAACGATATATAAAGACCCTGATAGACTTGTTCAACAGTATTGGAGCAAATATCCCGGTATTTACCTTACCGGCGACAGTGCGCGAAGGGACGAGGACGGTTACTATTGGATTATCGGCAGGGTAGATGATGTGATTAAAGTTTCAGGTTATAGATTAGGCACGGCAGAAATTGAAAGTGCCTTGGTCAGCCATCATGCCGTCGCAGAAGCTGCTGCAATAGGTCTGCCGCATGAATTAAAAGGTCATGCAATTTATGCATATGTGATTTTAAAGCAGGGATTTGATAAAAGTCCCGCTCTCATCGAAGAATTAATAAAGCATGTTGGTCATGAGGTCGGACCAATAGCCAAGCCTGAAAAAATTGAATTTGTAGATTCTCTGCCCAAAACACGAAGCGGCAAAATTATGAGGCGTGTACTCAAAGCTAAAGAATTAGGACAGGACCCCGGCAATTTGGCTACGCTGGAAGAATAAAGAAAAAGGGAAGATGTCAGACACCTTGAAGGTGTCTGACATCTTTGGAATATTAGTCTATTTTGATACTGACTACAGTGCTTTTATCTTCGGTTAATATATCAATATTATATTTTTCCTGAATCTCTTTCATCCTGTTCTTAATATAGTCAGGATAACTGTTATAGCCGCTTTGTTTGAATCTATTATATGCCAAATCTTTCATTTCCCAAACTTCTTCTAAGGATTTATCAACTTTACTTTTCATAAATAACCTCCATAGGATTAAATAGTAATAATGGTTTATTATACCCAATACTTGTATTAATTGCATTGACGAGTACCTGCTTATTAATATTTGCTAAATGTTTAAAATTCCATGAAAGCAGTATATCAAACTCATAAAATGTAGCAAAAGCTATATGCATTGCATCTTCAAATTTACTAACAGGTATTATATTTTTATCAATATAAATCTGAGCAATTTTTACAATTTCATTGTTAATTTCATTGAATGTTTTTAAATTATATCTTTTTATGGCTTCATATAGTAATAATTTTTTAATTTCACTTCTGGTATTATCAATTTCATCATAGACAATACTTGATATAAAGACATCATATTCATTCAGATAATTATTGAAAAAATCTAAAGTGACATCCTTTTTCTCAGGCGCATCATCAGCATAAATAAAATTTATTACTGAAGTATCGAGATATATTTTTAATTTTCTGGGCATAATTTAAAATATCGAATATTAATCTATAATTACAAAATTAATAAAATTCTATCTTATTACAACAAATTTCCTCGTTTCAGCTTTTTTGCCTGATACAACTCTGCAAAAGTAAGTACCGGGTGGCATTTCCCGTGTATTTATGTTTATTGCATTATTTGATACATCATCATAAATTTTAGAATAAACCTCAACACCTAGCGAATTGAAAATGCTGATTGAAACCGGTTCTCTATATATTTCATTAAATTGTATTTTTAATTGAGCAGAAGCTGGATTTGGGGAAATAGAAAAAGTTTCAGTAATCGGTACAATATAGTTGTCTTCAATTTTATTTATTACATCTTTACTTCGGAATAAGCCCATAGTTGTTGTAGCATACAAATGTCCGTCATCTAAATATTCAACTGTATAAGCTAAGGCAGGTGTCATTCCGGTATTGAAGTCAACCCAGTTGTCTCCGTAATCAGTGGTCATGAATATTCCTTTTGGGGTTGCAACATAGATTTTATCATTTACCATGACCATATGACTAATTTTTTTGTAAGGTTGATTATCAGGAAGTCCATTATTTTTATTCTCCCAATTTTTACCATTATCCTTTGAAGACCAAAATCCTGACATGTAACCAATAAAATAATAATTGTTGCTATCAGTGAGGAAACCATAAATAGTTTCATAATTATCTAGAACTGTAGGTAATTGAGAACTACCTAAAATTGTTTCATCATAATTATAAATGTCTGCATGAAATATTGAATTCAATGATAAAGAAAATTTTGATATGATAATAAATTCAAATGATTTTCCTACAAAAATATTTTGTAAACCCCAATAAGGAGTAAATTCATTCCAAGTTGAACCATTATCTTTTGAAATATAAATATTATAATTCATAGAATTAAAATCAGATATTAACATATCTCCATTCTTTAGTTTTTTTAAATTCATTGGATTTGAAAATGTAGTATCTTTATGCCAGGTTTTCCCTTTATCTGTACTTGTAAAATATCCTGTTTGAGCCAAGATATGGAATTTGCCTGTATTATCAATTACCCAGCTATTTATAGTTGATAAATTTACAACATCTGATTCTATTATGTTCCATGTCTTAAAATTATTATCTGAATAATATAGATTATTCGGTGTCAGGATATAATAATTTATTGTATCTTTTCCCAACATTGATGCAAAAGGATGATCTGTAATATTATTTCTTAATGTCCAGGTAGTACCTTTATCACTTGAATAATTTAACTCCATTCCGGCTACGAAAATATCATTGTTATCTATTAATATTTTATTTACCGTTTTTCTATTAAATCTTTTATTATATATATCCCAGGTAATACCGTTATCTTTAGAAATATATATTCCGTTATCCCATGAACAGGCATAAATATTTCCACTGCTGTCAGTTATTATGTTGGTTATATATGTTCCGTTCAGTTTTTTATTAATATCCCAATTAAGACCTTTATCTGATGAAATATATATACCATTACTTGAACCTGCAAAGATTAAGCTATCTTTAATTCCAATATA
The DNA here is from genome assembly GCA_049513175.1 of FCB group bacterium. Taxonomy (GTDB): domain Bacteria; phylum Bacteroidota; class Ignavibacteria; order Kapaibacteriales; family UBA2268; genus JBEKWK01. The sequence continues at coordinate 1,794 of JBEKWK010000200.1, read as the reverse complement.
ATTTATATATGCATCATAGGGAAAATTATTTGAATTAATCTTTCTAAATACCGAATCTCCCTGGGCAAGTGAATACCAACAATAATGTGAACATTTAAATAAATTTCCTTCATCATCAAATTTTAGTCCACCTACTCCATAATTATTATCAAATCCAAAACCAGCCCAGCTCTTACCATAGTTATTAGAATAAAATACTGTATCACCAGTGTCAATAAATATTTTATCATTCTTATCAATGGCAATAGATAATGCTCTAAATTGCAGTATTACAGACCAGTTTTGACCATTATCAGTAGTACGAACTGTAAAACCATTCTGCAAAGTAGCAAAAATAAATCCATTGTGTGTAGAAGTTAATAGGTTTATATTAGCACCATATTCATCAAAATTTATAGTATCCCCTTGGTATACAAATCTATTTACTACGAACCAGCTTACACCATTATCAGTAGAACGGTAAATACCGATGTTACAGGCATATAAATCTCCGTTTGGGGCTTTAATTATATCTGTCACAGGCATATCGTTTGGAATATTTACCTTTTCCCAAAAATCGGCAGCAACCACAGGGATTACCGCAACAAAAGCAAGACCTATTGCGAGAATCAGAGACCTTATTTTCATGCCAGCCTCAAGTAATTTGAAATATGAGTATATTATTATGGAAAAATAAAGAATTAAAATGAATAAACAAAATTTATTTTTGGATTTTAAGATGTCAGACACCTGCCAGGTGTCAGACATCTATTTATTTCTCAATAATTCTTATTCCCGTTGGTAATGCAACTAATAGCAATGGCAAAGCTATTACCAAACCGCCAATAATGGCAATAGCAAGGGGCTGATGCATCTGGGCGCCCGTACCTATGCCTAATGCAAGGGGAAACAGTGCTGTTATTGCACCCAGAGCAGTCATCAGCTTAGGTCTAAGCCTTGTTGAAATCGCATATATTATGGAATCGTCTCTCGAAGTTTTAAGCCTTTCTTTTTGGTATTGCAGGTAAGTGAAAATCGAGTTCTCGCCTATTATTCCGACAATCATAATCATTCCGGTATAACTGCCGACATTCAGAGGCGTATTAGTGATAAACAAAGCAAGCAAACTGCCGGATATTCCTATTACGGATAAAAATATAATTAAGAGAGAGACTTTCAAACTTTTAAATAGGAAAAGTATCACAACAAATACAAGGAAACTCGCCGCAAGAAGTATAGTCAGCAATTCCCTGAATGCATTCTGCTGTTCAGCATAAGCACCGCCAAATTCTATATTGTAGCCATAAGGCAGAGATATAGTCTTTGCTATTTTTCCCTGTATTTCCTTTAACGTACTGCCCAAATCCCTGTTATCCAATCTTGCAATCACGGGAATCATCATTTTTAGGTTTTCCCTGTCAATTTCGGCGACACCCTTTGTCAGCCTGATATCTGCAAATTCTTCGAGAGGCTTCATTCTTCCGCTTGGCAAAATGATTTGGCTTTTCTTGAAATCATTGAGCGATAGAGGATATTTATCTGTTTCAATAGTTCTGATGTCTGTCAGCCTGTTTTTCTCTATGACGGTTCCTACGACATTTCCCTCGATTTTGTTCTGCATCTCGAATTTGAAATCAGCAGGCGATATATTATATTGAGCTAATTTGACAGTATTCGGCTCGACGATAATTTCAGGTCCGGCAATAGTAATACCATCAAATACATCGGCTGTTCCCTTAGTCTCATCAACGAGTTTAGCTACTTGTTTCGCATATTTTTTAAGTGCTTCCTGGTCATCTCCGAAAATCTTAATTT
>JBEKWK010000199.1:0-6458 GCA_049513175.1 FCB group bacterium | reverse complement strand
TCAACCGTTTTTTAATAATTTTTTCAATCGTTTTTTCAACGCTTTTTTCAATAATTTTTTCAACCGTTTAAAAAAGTATTTAAAATCTTGTTGGAAGTATATATATGTTAATAACATAGAAATATCACTCAAGGGGGAATTTCCCTCTCCTTTGGAGAGGGACAAAGGGTGAGGTTTTATGTTTCTTTTTCTAGGACAGAGGGCTTTGGTTCAGGGATGAAGGGAATCCACCTCACCCCGACCCTCTCCAAAGGAGAGGGAGAAAGAAGAAGGATGCAAAGTTTTTTACTTTACAAACTTTACGAACTTTATAAACTTTCAACTCTTTTCCTCTCGTGGCAAGAGAGGAAAAAAATAGAATTTTTCAAACACAATTACAAATTATTTTCTTTAAGAAATATATTTGCAAAAAGTAGAAAAAAAGATTAATTTAATCCTAAATAATTCTTATTATTTATTTTATTCTGAGGTTAGGATGAAAACCTTTGTTCGTCCATGGTGTTCTATTTTGTATCTTGGTTTCTTTCTTGTTATATTCTTAGTATCCGCTTCTTATTCCCAATGTAATAAAGAGGAATTGATTACAAATGTCATTCCCAAAAATGCCGAATATCTTCGATATTTGCAAATAGAAAACTACGCTTATGATGCTAACATCTCATACACATTAGGGGAATTCAGAATCTGCACAAATAATAAAATTCATCATATTAATTGGGATGATGAATTGAACCATTACAGGAGCATGGAACATGGTGATTCTGCTCATGGTATTGATTATAAGATTATGAAACTTGCAAGAACTGAGAGTTTCATTTATGAACCCGGTACAAACTTAAAGTTCTTCAGGCATTTTGCTCTTTTTTCTTGGGATACGATTTCCAGAAGACATGAATGTAAAGACCAGTTTGATAGTACAAAAGGATGGTGGTGGTTTGCGGGCAAAGGTATGATTCTGGATTCACAGGAATTTGTTATTCAGCTTGTTCGCAAAAAAAATAATGAAGCAATATATTGTCTTGACAGTATAGGGCTATTAGCTAATGTAAACACATGTTATGCTGAACCATATGGTACAGACCCAGTGAGATATAATCATGAAATGCCCTTGCCTGATGAATATGCCGGAGTTGAAGTATATATAAGGCTTGTTCCGAAAAGATGGGGACCAACTCCGCTTGGTATGGAATTTATTTTGTTCCCAATGGCTTTCAATATTTCTTATAATGTAGAGTTTCCTGGACAACCCATTTTCTCATCAAATTTATTTAGAAATGATTATGAGATAATTGAATTAAAGGATTTTATTAGTGCCGCAGATACTTTTGCATTGAATCATTGTAATTTTCCGGAAAAACTTGATATGTTTTCGATAGATAATTTGGGTTTTGCTTTTATTGTCGGAAGATATTTGGAGATTTATAAAAACCGGGAAATAATAAATAAGGAAAAATGCTTACAAGGGAAAAAATATTATCCTGAAGCAGTTGACTCTTCTTTTTCAGTGGAAAGGCATGAAAAGATGCGAAAAAAATATCATTATATGGAAACATTAAAAGCAGCAATTCAGGGTGAACGTATTAATGATGAGGGAAATTTTTATTTCGCAATAAGAGGTAATTGCGATAGTATAATGTGTATAGAAGTAATAAATTTCGATGGAGATGTTTTGGACACAGTCTGGCAAGGGACATTAAGTGTATTCGACCCTAAATACAATGAACATAATATAACCCATAAGATACCGAAGTTAAATGATGGTTATTATCTTTATGCACTTCGGGATAATAATGGAATGTATCAAGATTTTTATCCTTGTTTACTTTATGAAAATAATCCGGTGGTTTGTCAGCGATTTGTAAGCTATACCACGAAAGAATATTATCCCAAAAAGAGTAAATAATTTTTTGAACTTGCACTCATTAGTATTTTAATTCTTAAGAACTTAATGTTTACTAAGCAGGAGCTTAGTAACCAGACTTTTTTTAATACTCGTTCCCAGGATCCCGTTTGGGAACTTAAAGGTTAGAAAGCAAGAGCTAAGTGACAAAAGTAAGTTCACTTTTTTATTTCAAACGAATCGAGAACTTGTCCGTGTACATTGTAGATGTTTATTTTCATTAAATTGGGTGTGAAGTCCACGATTCCATAGTTGTAGTCTTTTACGCAAACCTGTGTATAGGAGGCTGTCGACGGGTCATAAAGCGGGGCGCCCCCGCCGGCTACAACTAAATGATAAATACCGTTGACTAAATTTCTCTGGTAAAAATGGTTATGTCCGGCTAAGACCAAATCAACTTTATTAGGTTCGAATATTTCTTTCGTTACGGCAACCATCATCTGGTTGTCTCCGTGTTCGCCACCACAATAAGCGGGGTGATGAAAAGCTGCGATTTTCCATTTTTTCTTTGTGCTTTGCAAATCTTTTTTGACAAAGTCATACTGTGGTGAGCCTTTCTTACATGAGGTCATCGTATTTAGAATTAAAAAATGTATATCTCCGTAATCAAAAGAATAATAATCATTATGCTCCGAAGCTGAATAAGGAGCCTGCAAAAAAGCCTTTGTGTTTTGGTACCATCCTTCGTGATTTCCAATTGCATTAAAAAACGGGACGTTTGTACTCAAGTCAAGCTCTTTATCTGTGAAAAATTCTTTTTTCCACATATTATATGTATTATTAAAAGCCAAATCTCCGAGATAAATAGAAAAAGAAGGTTCATGCTTTTTGATTTCAACGGATATTAAGGAGTGCATGTCAGGGTCAGAACGGCAATCCCCAAATAGAGCAAATCTGAAATTGTCTCCGGGTAAAGCGGCAGCTCTGAAATATCCGCCGTCATAAACCTGGTCCCCCTGTGTAATTCTATAATAATATTTCATTCCCGGTATTAAAGTATCTAAAACAACACGGTGAACGAAAGTTTGGATTGTCTTTTCTGTTGTGAGTGCATAACCCGTGAAAGTGGTACGTTGTTTTTTATTAAGACTGTCATAAAATTGAACATAAACAGGCGCCATGTTATCACATTCCACCATAATAAAAATTCTGTTACCGGATACAGCCTGCAAATAAGGCTTCATAAGAATCTTTGCATTTATAAAATTGAATGTAAAAAATGTGCAAAAGAAAAACAAAAAGAAGTATTTTATTACCTGTCTTAATCTCATTTTAAAACCCTGATTTATTATTTAACAGTAATTAAATTCAAAAATAATGTGAATAAAATTAATAATCTAAAAATTAAAATTTTTATTAAATTGTTAAAATATTATTTTAAATTATGCAAAAATCCAATAGGTGTATAGATGAATGCAATGCCAATCGTTATTTTTACGGTAATATTTTTTACACTTGCGTACCGCTATTATTATAAATTTATAGCTACAAAAGTCGCAGTAATAAATGATAAAAACGTAACTCCTGCTCACAGATTGTTCGACAAGCATAATTATTATCCCATGAACAAATGGGTGTTATTCGGTCATCATTTTGCCGCAATCGCCGGAGCAGGACCATTGGTAGGACCGGTCTTAGCCGCACAGTTCGGTTTTTTCCCCGGATTATTATGGATGCTTTTGGGTTGTGTGATGGCTGGTGCCGTACATGATTTTATAATATTTGTAGCCTCAATTAAACATGACGGTAAATCTCTTGTTATAATAGCACAAAAAGAAATAGGGAAGGTGAGCGGTGTTACTGCTTCATTTGCTACCCTGTTGATTTTGATTATTGCAATAGCCGGTCTGGGAATTGTTGTTGTGAATGCCCTTGCGGAAAGCTCATGGGGGACCTTTACAATCGCAATGACAATACCAATAGCGATTCTTATGGGTATATGGATGTTTAAATTCAGGAAAAACAAAACTGTAGAGGCAACGATAATAGGTGTGGCTTTGTTGACTCTCGCAGTGATTTTCGGGAAATTTATTCCGGGTTCTCCCTTAGCTCCTTATTTCTCTTTTGACCGCCATACGATTGCGATTCTTTTGGCTATATACGGTTTTTTTGCATCTGTCCTTCCAGTGTGGCTGCTGCTTTCACCGAGGGATTATTTAAGTACATTTATGAAATTGGGAGTAATCTTTTTTCTTGGATTAGGAATTGTTATAGTTGCCCCTACAATTAAGATGCCTGCAACGACGGTTTTTACTGCAGGAGGTGGACCTGTTATTCCGGGCAAATTATTTCCATATCTTTTTATAACTATAGCTTGCGGAGCGATTTCGGGTTTCCATTCACTTGCGGCTTCCGGCACTTCACCCAAAATGCTTAATAAAGAATCGGATATAAAAATGGTAGGCTTCGGCTCTATGCTTTGCGAGGGATTCGTAAGCATTATGGCTCTTATCGCCGCAACCAGCCTGCTTCCTTTAGATTATTTCCACATTAATGTTCCAATAGATAAATTTCCTGCTGTTTTGGGGCAATTACATTCTATGGGTTTTGTTACTTCAAATATAACAGAGCTTTGTAACCAGGTGGGTGAAAATATAATAGGCAGGACAGGCGGGGCTGTCTCACTTGCGGTGGGAATGGCTCAAATCTTTTCGTCCATTCCGGGATTGAAGGGATTAATGTCTTATTGGTATCATTTTGCCATAGTATTCGAAGCTTTATTTATTTTGACTACAATTGATGCAGGAACGAGAATAGCAAGATTTATTTTACAAGAATCCTTAGGAAAAATTTACAAACCATTTGGGCAAACAAATTGGGTACCGGGAGCTATAATAACAAGCGTATTAATTGTCGGATGCTGGACATATTTTCTATATACAGGTTCTGTTGCGACAATTTGGCCCATGTTCGGTGCTGCGAATCAATTGCTTGCGACGTTTGCTCTGGTGGTAGCAACATCATTTATTATTAACAGGGGAAAAATCAGGTATGTCTGGGTTACAGGAATTCCATTGGTATTTGTCGGAATAGTAACGATTACTGCAGGCATAACAAATATGTTCTATATTTACCTGCCGATGATGCAAACGGGACAATTCACGCAAGGATTCATTAATTTCGTGCTTACGGCGTTAATTGAGTTAGGAGTTTTCATAGTATTTTTTGATGCTTTGCCAAAATGGATTAAAGTTGCGCGTGGTATCTTACCTGTCAGGGTGGATGTTGTTTATGGCAGCTTGGATTAACTTCTGCGTAATACATATTTTATAAAAATTTTAATTTATTAATTATAAAATTATTTATTTAAGCAAGATTTAATATTTTTGTATCATATATTATTCGGGGGATAAACTTTCTTTATCATATATTATAAAAAGTTTTTAACATTAAATTAGATTATCATATTGAGCTTGTAAAATAATGGCAGAGAGAATACCGATTTCCAAAATTCAAGTAGGTCAAGTATTACAGGATTCTGTACAGAATAAATTCGGGCAAACTATTATTCCTGCCGGTACGGCTATTCAGGAAAAACATAAAAGAATTTTAAAAACCTGGAATATTCAAACCGTCAGGATAGTAACAGATGATAATAAAAGTGATGAACCTCAAAAGCAAATCGAAATTAATGATGAAAAGTTGAAATTGGCAGCCAAAAAAATTAAAACTCGTATGAAATGGAATCCAAGAAATAAAAATGAAGTTGATTTATATGAATTGGCTTTGTTAAATGCTGCATCATATTTAATCAATGAGTCTGGTTTCTCGGATTCGGATTTCAAATTTTAATATGTTATATTGATTCCGAATTACTTTTAATTATTTTTTTAGTAGAAATACAGACAGAAAAGTTGGAAATAAATAGTTAGAGCTTAAATGAAAGATATTCAGGAAATGGTTAATAAGGTTGAGGATTTCCCTACCTTGCCTACTATATATACTTCTCTTTTGGATGTCATGGCGAATACCAGGACTACCGTTCAGGATGTAGCAAATGTGATTACCAGGGACCAGGCTTCTTCTACGAAGATTTTGAAAATAGTCAATTCATCTTTATACGGAATGCAGACTAATGTTGAGACAATAACAGAAGCTATTTTCTATATTGGTTTTAATGAAGTGAAAAATATAGTGATGACTTTGTCTGTTCTCGATTTATTTGAAGATGTAAAATCTTTGATGAATTTCAATGTTGTGGAATTATGGAAACATTCAATAGCTGTTGGTGTAATAACAAGGAATCTCGGAAAGAGTATCGGTGAAAAAGATGTTGAGAATTACTTCCTTGCAGGCGTATTACACGATATTGGCAAGTTGTTTTTTTTAAAAAACTATAATGATGAATATTATGATGTAATAAGAGAAGTATCAGAACATAAAATATCTATTTCGGAAGCTGAAGAAATGGTCTTTGGTATGACTCATTGCACAGTTGGACATTTGTTATCGGAAAAGTGGAAGTTACCGGCTACTTTGAAATTTTCAATTTTAAACCACCAGACTGGTACTTCAAATGGAAAAACAGATAAGTTGGTCTCTTGTGTACATATTGCCG
>JBEKWK010000198.1:0-7648 GCA_049513175.1 FCB group bacterium | reverse complement strand
GTCTTTTTTAACAACATCAATAGCCAAACCTATATTTATCGCTTTTCTTTTAATCCTGTATGGAATGTTGTCTTTTTTTAGAAAAGCATTATTCATGTGAGGATATTTCATCAATGCTTTAACAATAGCCCATGCGAGAACTTGTGTAAATGATACTTTAGGTCTTTTTAATTTAATTAAATATTTATTTATTATGCGGCGATTTTCGTCGAGTACTTTTACAGGTATTGTTCTTAAAGATGTTGCAGATGGTAATTCAGTGCTGATTTCCATATTATGGGAAATTTGGCTTTGAATTGGTGAAAGCCTGATTAATTCAGCCTCAGGGTCAATATAAATATCTTCTTTTAATTCTGAATTCTGGATTCTGAATTCTGGATTTGCAATCTTTTGAACTTTTTTTTGCAGAACTTCTTTATTAGGTTGCTCTTCATAATGGGTACCATTTGTACCAGGATTTTTTTCAAAATAATCACGCCATGCAGGACTTACAGATAAAGGGTCCTTAATATATTGAGAATAAATCTCATCTTCGAATGCGGTATTCAAGTCAAGCATATTTATGGATAAATGTTATTATTAAAAAATATGATTTTGCTTTATATTTATTATATATTAAAAAAGTAAAATTACGAAAACATTCGGTTTTAGAAAACTAACCAATTATATAAAGAAGAATAAGAAGAAGATTAATTTTCTTAATTTTGTTTTTTAATTAAAATTTTATAAAGAAATATTAAAGTTTATAATGAAAAGATTATATAAATTTATTTTCCTGTTGTGTATTCTAATTATAAGTTGCACTTCCACTCATACAATTACAAAAAACGTTTCAAAAAATAACTTTCCTTTATGGAAAACAGAATTGAAAGTATTAACTATTTCATCTGATTTAAATACTACAATACATGGAGAGACAAATTCAAGTAAATTTAAACTGACAATTGCAGGAACAGATTCTTTGACAATGACGATATTCGGTCCTTTCGGAATAACTATTGGCAAGCTTTATGCAAGACCTGATTATTTTGTTTTTTATAATATGTTTAATAATGAAGTTATGGAAGGAGTACCGAGTGCAAAGAATTTAAAACAGGCGGCAATGATTCCTTTATCATTCCAGGATTGAGAAATTCGAACTAAAATCCGGGGAGACCGCTGATAATATTATTCTTTACGAGAACAAAAACAATCTCATTTATGACGAAATTGCCTCTGTAGATATGGCTAATTTTACAGTAAAATCATATACATCAAAATTAAAAAACAGAAAAACTATATTGTCCTTACTATATTCAGATTATAATGAATATGAAGGTTTTGAACTTGCCAAAACTATGAAATTTTATTTTCCCGAAATTGATGGACAGATTAATTTAGATATTACGGATATTGAAATAAATAAAAATATAAATTATAAGTTTTCGTTCAAGATACCTGACAGTATTAAAAGAATTAAAATGGACTAAATTTTTAATGAACAAGCAACCGTTCACTAAAGCTCCCCTGTTTAAACAGGAAAGAAAAAAATGAACTCTTATTCAGACAAAATATTTGTTGTTATTTTTCTTCTGTCATTATACGGAATTATTTGCCCTATTAATTTATTCTCACAAACAAGCGATACTACTAAAACAAAACAAACATCTCAACAAAATATACCGAGTCCTCCGCCTTATTCTCTTGAGGGGAAAGATAAAAAAGTAATTGATTCAATTTTAAAAGATGCTTCATCAAAAAGAATATTTAAAGATTCACTTCAAAAAAGCAGATACCTTGATTCCATTAATCTGCTGTATAGTGCAAAAGCAGACTCACTCAATAAACTAAAAGATACGACTCGAAAAGTTAAATCGAGCATTGATACCACGGTAATTTATTCGGCAAAAGATTCAGTAATTTTTAAACTGAAGAATAAAACAATGAGGCTTAAGGGTGAAGCCAAATTAGAATTAAAACAACAAAAATTGGAATCTGAAGTTATCGAGCTGGATTTTAAAAAATCATTGTTAAAAGCTGCCCCTACTTATGATTCAAGCAGCAAGAAAAAAGGTTATCCAAAGTTTACAGATAAAGGAGAAAATTTTGTCGGTTCGGCGATTGAATATAATTTTAATACGAAGCAGGGATTGATATCATTGGGGGAAACCGAGGTATCCCAGGGATTTTATTTTGGACAGGATATAAAAAGAATGTCGGAAAATGAACTTTTCATTAAAGACGGCTGCTACACAACCTGCGACGACCCTCACCCTCATTTTTATTTCGGTTCACCTGAAATGAAATTTGTTGCAAATGACAGAGTTTTCCTTGACCCTTTGTATTTTTATGTTGAGGATATGCCTGTTTTTATCGTCCCTTTTGGTTTATTTTTCCCTAATAAAGGCGGTAGACAATCCGGTATTATGATTCCTTCCTTTTACTTTTCAAGGGACAGGGGTGTTGTGTTCCAGAATTTCGGCTATTATTTTGCACTAAGCGATTATTATGATACTCAATTTAAAGTTGACTTTTTCTCAAAAGGCGGTTATACATTAAAAAATGAAAGCCGTTGGAAATTATTAAATGTGCTTGATGGTAATATAGATGTGGAATACGGTAAGACTCGCTTTAATCCGGATGACCCGTATTCGACAAACTTTAGATTAATATTGAATCATAACCAGGCTTTAACACCTCAATCAAGGCTTGTTTCAAGTGTAAACATCGAGTCACAAAATAATTATTTGAACACTTCAACAAATCCATTTCTCAGGGTGGCACAAGATGTGAGATCTAATGCATCATATTCACGTTCATTCGATGACGGTTCAAGTGTTTCATTAGCATTGTACGGGGACCAAAACATAACAACAAATGCATATAGTTTCACATTCCCACAAATAAATTATTCTTTACCTCAATGGAAACCATTAAAATCATTTGTCCCATCCGACAGTTGGTTAAATGATGTTTCTATAACCTATAATGTTTCAGGCAAATATGATATGCAACATTCTATTCAATATGTGCCAATAAAAAATCCTGTTGATACAAATAAAAAAACTGATACTACTTTTCGGGACACACACCAATCGTCTATTGTTCATTCTCCGAGTATTTCAATTTCACCTAAATTAGGTTATTTTACAATTACACCTTCTATTTCTTTCGGAGCAAATAATTATTTCAGAAGATTGACACGAACTTATAATCCTGCTGATTCTACAACATCGGATAGCTATGAAAGAGGTTTTTATACAGAATACACTTATCATGCAGGTGTGAGTGTCCAGACTCGCTTATATGGAATATTGAAACCGAAGTTATTTGGAATTGATGCAATTAGACACACATTTCAACCAAGTATTGGATTTACATATACTCCTGACCAATCAGACCCAAAACTTGGATTTTATGATAAATATTATAATGCATCTCAAAACACATGGATTCAATATTCAAGATTTGAAGCAGATGGGTCACCAATTGCCTCAAGCCAGCGTTCCCAATCTTTAAGTTTTAATATATTAAATAGCTTCGATTCAAAATTAGCACAAAAAGATACATTACCCGACCTCAATCTTAAGTTTTTAGACTGGAGATTAAACGGTGCATATAATTTCGTTGCCGATTCGCTCAAATTCAGCGATATATCTATGAACTTCAGTATCCCGGATTTAAAAATAGTGTCATTAAACTCAAGTGCAAATTTTACCGTTTACGATAAAGTAAGAGTATATGATAAAATAAACAATCAGTATAGTTACATAACTGTAAACCAATATCTTTTTAATACACAAAAAAGACTTATGAGTCTTACAAATTTTGACCTGAATCTTAATACTTCTTTTTCTTCGCAAGGTATATCATTAGGTCAAACAGAAGAAAACACGGCACCTGTTAAAAAGGATTCAATAGGATTAGGCGAACGTTTTCAGCAACGCCGGGATTATACTCAAACCGCATTTGATTCATTCGGAGACAATTCACCGGGATATTCACCTTTAAATCTACCATGGCAATTATCCTTTAATATAAGTTATCAATATTATGCACCATATTTAAACACAACTAACACTATAAAAATTGTTACTAATTTCTCATTAAAAATCACCCCTACCTGGAATCTTGACGGTTCAGCACAATATGATTTTGTAACCAGGAAATTGTATATTCCAAGTATTAACATACATAAGAATCTTCATTGCTGGGATTTAATATTTTCATGGTATCCGGGACAGGGATTTTATTTGAAATTTGGTATTCTTGCTCCTCAATTGCATGACCTGAAATTAGAGAAACATGCATCACCCATTGATTAATTTTAATATTAAAGTATCTTTACAACAATTTTCATTAATTTAACTGAATAATAATTGCAAATCATTTATATTTTTTTTATCTTTAATAATATATTTTGTTAGAACTCAATACAAATTGAATCAATAGGTTGTTATAATGAAAAAAATTCTTGCTATAGAAGATGATAAGGCAGTTCTCGAAAACATACGGGAAATCCTCGAAGCAAAATATCAAGTAGTTACTTCTCTTAGCGGGAATCAGGGTGTAGAGCTAGCCAAAGACCACTTACCCGACCTTATAATATGCGACATTATGATGGACGATTTAAGCGGTTATGAAGTTCTTAGAACTTTAAAAGCTGATTCGAATACATCAACAATACCTTTTATTTTTCTTTCGGCAAGAACAGATAAAGCTGACCAGAGATTCGGAATGGAATTGGGAGCCGATGATTATTTGACCAAACCATTCACACCGGATGACATTTTTAAGGCAATTAACATCAGGCTTTCCAAGCATGATGAAATTGCTTTAAAGACTGAACAAAAACTTAATGAACTAAGGTTAAGCATTGCTACTTCACTTCCCCATGAACTCAGAACACCTTTAAATGGTATCATGGCTTCAACACAGCTACTAATGGAATACTACGATAATATGGAACGTGATGAGGTTTTACAGATTCATGAAAGTATTTATTCCTCTGCTAAGAGATTAAACAGGCTGATACTTAATTACTTATCTTTTGCCGAACTCGAACTTATTCACAGAGACCCTATGAGGCTGGAGGCTTTCAGAAAATCATCAATTACAGACAATTCTTCGGTGTTAATTTCTGAAATATTTATGAAAACTTCCTCGAATTATAAAAGAGAAAAAGATTTATCCATAAATCTCGATAACGCATCTCTACAAATTTTTAATGAACATTTGAGAAAGATATGTGAAGAACTCGCCGACAATGCATTCAAGTTCTCCGATAATGGGTCTGTTATAAATGTCAACGGAAAGAAAAATTCAAGCAATTATATTCTGACTATCAAAGATTTTGGTCATGGTATGACATCGGAACAAATGACGAAAATTGGTGCTTATGTACAATTCGACCGTAGAATCTATGAACAGCAGGGTTCCGGTCTGGGCTTGGTTATTGTCAAACGTCTCTTGCAAATTTATGGTGGTGTTCTTGAATTTGACAGCGTTGCTAACGAATACACTATAGCAAAAGTACAAATTCCATTAAATATTTAATTTGAAATTTTGAAACATCAATCTAAAATCTAGAATCTAAAATCTAGAATCTAAAATCCAAAATAAATTCTATTTCTTCACAGCTTTATATTTTAAAACATCATCTTCTTTATAATCCAATTCTGTAACCTGCTCCTTTTTATTTTTTTTAAAAATAATTTCCCCGTTTTTTCCCAAAAGATAAAATTTATTTTCCGAGGCAGGAATCAGTTTTGTCCTGTATGAATTTGACAGGTCAAGTGTTAAGCCATTTTCGACTATATTAATTTTAAACATTACAGATGAGCTCGCAGAATAGTTCCCGGCAAAAGATTTATACATTTCAGGTGAAATCCTGACAGGCTTTCTCTGCTTTTCCGGAGGAAACACTCCTGTACAATAGATAGTAAATAAATCATGTTCTATTTTTTCTCTTTGTGTAAAACCAAAATTGCTTAGAACAATGATACACAATCCGTTATCATATTTGCTGAGTATAGTACGAAATCCATTAACGCCTCCCGTATGATAAATTCTATTCAACATCGAATTATCTTTTGGATTTTTTACTTTATCCTCAAACCAACCATAACATGTACCGGGAGGATAAGGAGTAAAAATCATTTCTTTATATTTAGGATTTAATAATTTAGTACCTTCGATTGCTTTCATAAACAACAATAAATCCTCTGTAGTTGAGAGCAAATCACCTGAACCTAATGCCGACGACATATCCCTGTAATCCGCATTAATTAAACCTGTATAATCATACTCATAACCTGATGCCCTGTTCTTGACAATAATATTATCATCATCCACCTGTGTATTCTTTAGACCGGCAGGAATACATATATTATCTTTAATGAGGTCTTTGTATGGCTTTCCAGTTATTTGTTGAATAATATAAGTTAATACATAATATCCTAAACTTGTATACTTGAAATTTGTGCCCGGTTTGAATAAAAGATTCTGATTCCAAAACAACTTAATAAATTCTTTAGGTGCATACTCCTCCCTGCTTTGTTTAAAATAAAAGTCCGGGAAAACTTCATAATGTGGTATCCCTGATGTATGGTTAAGTAAATTGTGAATAGTAATCATGCTACCGTTTTTTTTAGGATAATCAGAAATATAATCAATTACTTTTCCTTTTAAATTTAGTTTGCCTTTTTGGACCAATTGTAAAGCTAATACTGCTGTAAATGGTTTTGTCAGGGATGCAATATTAAAAACGGTTTTATGAGTATTTGGAACATTCAATTCATAATTAGCCATTCCATACCCCTTATTTAATAATATAGAATCACCCTTTGCAATAAGGACTACTCCGCTGAACGGTTCCATATCATAATATGAATTCAGATATTCATCAAACTTTGAACTTATATGTTGAGCATTTACTAAAGCAGGTAGAATCAGAATAAAAACCAGTAATAAAGTAAATTTTAAATTGGATTTTGTTTGCATAAATTTTTATCCAAAAACATATTAAGTGAATATTTTAATTTTAATAATCAGAAAATTACTATAAATGAATTACAACTACAAATAACAGGTATAATCTTATTAAAATATTTATATTATTTTTGCAAGTAATTAATCTTTAAATAATAATTCCATTAACACGGTTTTTATATTGAAAAGTTCAAAAAGCGAACGGATTGGCTGGTATTTTTATGATTGGGCTAATTCCGTCTTTCATATAATTATTGTTACAGTTTTCCTGGGACCATATCTTACTTCCGTTACTAAGGCGGCAGCAGATAGTTCAGGTCATGTTTATCCATTTGGCATACCGATTAATGCAGGTTCTTTTTTTCCGTATATAGTTTCAATTTCCGTGATTTTTCAATTTGTATTATTGCCTTTCGCTGGGGCGATTGCTGATTATACACACAACAAGAAAATATTTTTGGGTGTATTTGCATACATTGGTGCTATTTCCTGTATGGGTATGTATTTTCTTAATGGGTCAAATTACTTTCTTGGTGGAATTTTATTTATAATAGCAAATATCAGTTTTGGTGTTTCTCTTGTGATGTATGATGCATATCTAAATGATATTGCAGAACCAGAAAGACGAGATGCTATTTCCTCGATAGGATGGGCATTTGGTTATCTTGGTGGTGGGATT
>JBEKWK010000197.1:0-6539 GCA_049513175.1 FCB group bacterium | reverse complement strand
AATTATCAAAATTTATTAAATATAAGTTATAAAAAAAATTTGATATAGTTCATTCGCTCACTTAATTTTGTGTACCAAAACTTTGTTAATTTAAGGAGTAATATAATGCAAAATGTCCGCAATATTGATAGAATCATACGGGGTATGAACACATCCGACGGTGCAGGTGTCAAATTGAAACGTATTTTCGGATTTTATGAAGAAGGACTCTTAGACCCATTTTTGCTACTTGATTTTTTTGGTTCAGACAATCCTGATGACTATATTGCAGGCTTCCCATGGCATCCGCACAGAGGAATAGAGACAGTAACTTATATGCTCGAAGGCAGGGTAGAACACGGCGACAGCATGGGAAACAAAGGAATAATAGGCTCAGGCGATATTCAATGGATGACAGCCGGTAGCGGAATTATCCACCAGGAAATGCCAAAACCTGATGGAAAAATGATGTACGGATTTCAATTATGGGTTAATCTGCCTGCTTCGCAAAAAATGATGAAACCTAGATATCAGGATATAATTGCTAAAGATGTCCCTGAATTGAAACTTGAAAAAAATATCAAACTTAAAATATTAGCTGGTGAATTCAATGGAACTAAAGGACCGGTTATAGATATAGTAGCTGACCCAACTTATTTCGATATTTCAATTCCCTCTTATACAGAATTTCAAATTGAAGTAAAACCTGATTATACAGTATTTGCTTATGTATTTGAAGGAGCGGGATTTTTTGATGAATTAAGTCAGACTCAAATTCATAATGGCGAAGGTGCTATATTAAAAAACGGGTCTCTCGTCAGGCTAAAAACAACAGATAGCAATGTAAGATTTATTCTCATTTCAGGGAAGCCGATTAAAGAACCGATTGCATGGAGAGGTCCTATTGTTATGAATACAAATGAGGAACTTGATTTGGCATTTCGGGAGTATAGACAAGGAACTTTTATAAAGTAAATACTCTAAATAAATTTTTTATTTGAATATTTAAGTATTTATATATCAACTAAATACACTTATATCTTTCTACCCTAAAACATTTTTTTGATATTCCTAAAAATTATTATATAATTATCTAAATTTTTCTTATATTTGAATATTATATAATACACTAATTTAGTCATATATTATAAACGGAGTATTTTATGAAAATAAATATTATTACTCTTTTTGGAATTGTTTTATGTTTTAACTTCGGTAATCCAATTGACAGTCAAAGTAAAACAATAAATGCTAATATTAACAAAATACTTGAAGAAAAATCCATATCAAGCATAGAAAATTCTTTTTATTTTGGATTTATTCCAAACAAGGGACAGTATGATAAATCGGTATCATATTATTCAAAAATTAAAAATACTAATACATATTTTACTTTAAAAAATATAGTGATTTTTCCTGATAAAAAAATATCTCAAAAGTCCCTTAAGCAAGTTTCCTTGAAGCTAAATTGGAAAAATATAAATCCGAAAGTAACTATTAATAGTACCGAAGCCACTGAAGGGGTATGTAATTATTATATAGGAAATAATTCCGACAAATGGCAAACAAATGTGCCTGTTTATAAAAATTTAGTTTATAAAAATCTATATAAAGGGATAGACCTGTCCTATTCGATTGAGGATGGCTTATTAAGAGGAGATTATATCGTAACAGCAGGGAACGACCCCCAAAAAATCAAATTTTCATATAATGGGGCAAGACATATAAGACTACTTAGAAACGGAGATTTAGAAATAAAAGCATACAAGACTAAATTAATACAAAAGAAACCGGTTTCTTATCAAATTATTAATGGAGCGAAGAAAATTATTACAAGCAGATATTTGGTATCTTCTTCCGGAGATATAGGATTCGCATTAGGAAATTATGATAGGTCGCATGAATTGATTATTGACCCAACACTGGTGTATGCATCTTATTTTGGAGGCTCACTTTTGGATTATTTTCAGAGTTTCAAGATGGACGGAACAGGCAATCTGTATATTTCAGGACATACATTATCTGCGGATATACCTTTAAAAAATTCACAAAGATTATCTGATAGCACTACATTAGATATATTTATGTCAAAATTTGATAAATCGGGTAATCAAATTTATGCCTCATATTTTGGGGGAAAAATGAATGACAAGTTAAACTGCATGGCGTTAGATTCCATTGGGCAAGTATATTTAGGAGGGACTACACAGTCGACTGATTTTCCTATTTTAAATAATAAATATGGTATCGTAAATAATGGATTCGTACAACCTGGAGGATTTCTAATGAAATTAGATGTAAATGGCAAAATGTTGTCTTCTACAGTTTTTAGTAATGATACTATAACTGATATTTCAGGTGATATAAACGATATATGCCTGGATGGTAACGGGAATATATATGTTTTCGGGCTAATGTCAGGATATACTTATGGTAGTCAACGACCCTTGTATCCTCTTAAAGAAATAGGAGACAAGTCATCAACAAGTGTATGGACAGATTTCTGCAAATTTTCACCGGATATGTCAGTAAATTATTTTTGTAGGGTTTATAGTATAGATATTGTTTTACACCCATATTTTCATAGTGTAGATAGTGACGGTAATATATACTTAGCAACTGAACGTTATAACTACGACCCTCCATTCCCGATGGTTAACTCGTATCAATCTACTTTTGGGGGCGGGAACTCTGATGCTTTCCTAGTAAAGTTAAATCCCGATGCATCGCAAATTATTTATTCGACTTTTTTGGGAGGTAGAGGAGATGAATTGAATTTGGGAAGTGGAATGAGTTTTTTTGTAGATAAACCCGGAAACTTTTATGTTGCAGGAAAAATAACTCCGCCATTTTTTCATTCAAAATTCTTTTCACAAAACAATATAAAAAACAATCCATCAAACAATGATAGTGTATGGTGTTCTGTCGTTAAATTTAATCCGGCAGGGTCGCTGATATATTCAATTGGCATTGACGACAGCGCTAATGATAAATTCTCCGGCTGGGGTTCCTGGAACCCATCTATTATTTCAGATGGCGTTCAAAATGTATACTGTGTTTTTGCAGGACCAAATCTGCCTTTAGTGAATCCGATTCAATCAGATAATTCTCTTTATTTAGTAAAATTAAATAACATATATGATAGGGTAATTTTCGGAACATATTTAGGAAAAAATTTGGTTCCTGCTAGCGTTGCAGGTAGTAAAGAATCTTATGCTTTGTCGGTGAGCTCTAATGGGCGTTATATCGGGATAGGAGGTTATGATTTGGATAATAGCGGTAATCAACCGGTTTCGGATAATGCTCTCATGAAAACTCCAATAACCTATCATAATTTATGGTTTGCAATTCTTGAAGATACTTGCTCAGCAATAGTTACCAATACAAATGATGATGGTCCCGGCAGCCTGAGAGCAGCAATCCAGTGTGCCAATAACCAGGGTAATGTAAACGTAACCTTCGATTTAAATCCATCTGACCCTAACTATAGCAATGGCGTTTACACAATTAAGATAATAAGCCCTCTGCCCGAAATTTCGAGTAATGGCATCTGGATTGACGGAAGTTCTCAATTAAAAAAAGCAAACTCAAATCCCGATGGTCCTGCGATTCAGATCGTTCCTGACAATAGTTTTACCGGTAATAATGCAATATTAGTTACAGGCAGTAATTGTACAGTCATGGATGTGGCTGTAAACGGTTTTGTCAAAAGTGATACTGCTACTGCAATTATTATAAGGGGAGCCAATGCACAAAATAATACTATTACTTTATGCAATATCGGTGTTACCCCAGATGGAAAGAAATCTTATGGAAACACCTATGGAATTAATTTGGGCGGTGGAGCAAAAAATAATACGGTCAGGATTTGTAATATTGGAGGTAATTCAAAAACCGGTATTGTGATTTTTAGTTCCGACTCTAATCAGATCCAAAGCTGTTATATCGGCTGTAACCAAGGTGCTGACGATACAATTCCAAATTATAACGGTATACAAATCCTCGGCTCACGTTACAATATGATTGGCGGGCATAATGAAAGAAATTATATTTCAGGTAACACGGAGTACGGAATATATATAGGAATATCATCTTCCTATAATTATGTTTATGGTAATTTCATTGGATTAAACTACCGGGGCGATTCGGTATTAAGAAACTTAACCGGAGTTTGTATAGACAATTGCACCGAAAATCACATCGGTGGAAATGACCCTAATTACAGAAATATAATATCCGGCAACAAGGATAATAATGTCCTTATTATGGGTTCAACTGCCGAATACAATGTTATCGAAGGGAATTACATCGGTACTGATAAAAGCGGTTCCAAGGGTATTGAAATAAATTTCGACTATTTTTCTGTAATAGGAATTACAATTAAAGATGGGTGGTTCAATGTTATAGGAGGGAATAATTCTTCATCAGCAAATGTAATATCAGGAAATTATAACGGAATAAAGCTGATTAACTCTTTTAATGATACAATCCAGGGTAACATCATCGGGTTGGATTTTACAGGACTGTCTAAAATTGGAAATGAAGTTGACGGGATAGACATTGTTAATTCCGGTAAAAATCTTATTGGAGATTCAACAGCCGGAGGGAGGAATATTATCTCGGCTAATGCAAATTATGGGATTGCAATTCGAGGTGAAAATGGTACCGGAGAAAATAAGATTATAGGTAATTATATAGGTACTTATCTTGTTACAAGTCAAGAAGCCGGTAATGGTGTATGCGGGATATTCATCAAAAATTCTCCCGGAAATATTATTGGCGGGAACAATCAAAATTCAATGAATGTAATTTCAGGAAACAGACGGGCAGGTCTGCTTGGTGCAGGTATATGGATTACAGGTCCCGAATCGGATTCTAATATTGTTACAGGTAATTTCATAGGATTAAATGGAGTTGGCACCTTGGCTATTCCTAATTCAAATGGTATTGTTATAGCTTTAGGAGCTTCGAATAATGTTATAGGAAGAGAAAATCAGGGTGAAAGAAATGTTATCTCCGGTAACGATTTGTATGGATTATATATTAATGGTGAAAGCTTAAACAATAATACTCCCTTGCCTCAGAATAACAATATACTTGGGAATTATATAGGAACAGACCTTAATGGTAAAGCGCTAATCCCAAACGGCACCGGTATTGGTTTGTATTATTGCAGGTATAACAAAATAGGCAGTTCTAACAAACCTTCAAACTTAATAGAGGGAAACAGCAAGTCTGGTGTAAAGATATTGGCATCTAACACAATATGATTTGGGGCAATAAAATTAACTACAATGATGTCGGAGTTTTTCTCATGACCGCAGGAGGATTTCCTAACAGCGGGCACAACTATATCCAGGATAACCGAATAATCGGCAATAATTCAGGTATAAAAGACGATATTCCTAACGATATAACTAATGTCATTGAACATAATATAGTGAAGAATAATACCGGTAACACAGGTATCCACCTGGCAGGCGGTTCTCCACAAATAATTAATAACTGGCTTATCGGTGATGCTTATTCGGCAATTTCCTGCGATAGTGGTTCTGTTCCATATATTTATAATAATGCAATTCTTCAAAATACAGTATATGGAGTAGTAAATCTCGATAACAAAGTTAATGTAAATGCCGAAAATAACTGGTGGGGAGCAAATGATGGTCCTGGTGGAGCCGGTACTGGAAAAGGAGATAAAGTAAGCTCAAATGTTGATTTTGCGAATTGGCTGACACAGTTTCCTTCAATCCATATTGTAGTATCAAGAGATACATTATTTATGACACAAGGGGCTTTGGCAAATACAAATGTTTTTATTGGCAATTATCAAAACCTGAGTGACAGTGTGAAAGTAACATTAACTGAATCATCTAACCTGATACAAGGTCCAAAATCCCTTGGCATTAAACTACAAGACAGTGGAGGGACAGGATTTTCTATTGATTTCAAAGCACCGGCGTCAGTATCGAAAATGATCATAGATAAAATCATTATTAATGCACAATCAATAACGAATCAAAGTACAACTGCAAAAGATTCATTTTATGTCGCTGTTTACCAGCAAAAATTAGCACAAATATATATTGACCCTTCCGATACTGTATATATGCATCCGGGTGATTCTATATCTTTCTACGCAACCGGCATTGATTCATATCAAAATATTATTCAGATTAATCCGGTTTGGACTGCTACAGGTGGCACAATTGATGCTCTCGGCAATTATACGGCAGGCAGCAATTTAGGAAGTTATCTTGTATCTGCAAAAGATGTATCTTCAGGAATTACAAATTCAACCGTAGTTATTATAAAAAATGGTGCTCTCGCTGTCAATGATAAACCAACTACAAATAATATTCAAAACAGTGAAATTACACTATACCAAAACTATCCGAATCCCTTCAGCGAAACAACAACAATCTGGTTCAATGTTTTAACACCTGATAAAATCACTTTAGGAATTTATAATATACTTGGAGAAACAATCACGGTTCTGGATAGTAGGGTTTTGGAAGCAGGTTCTTATTCTTATATTTTCAATAGAAATAATTTACCCG
>JBEKWK010000196.1:0-6554 GCA_049513175.1 FCB group bacterium | reverse complement strand
GGTATGCTTAATTCTGAAGGGGTACAGTTTACAGATAAATCTTATATCATGCCAAATATAGATTTTGCATTAGATAGTCCTAAACTAATTTTTGGTTGAAATTTGTTTCTTCTACTCTTCCCCATTTTAAATATTACAATCAAAACATCTTTGTCAATCAAACTTACCTTCTGAATAAAACTAAGGTTAATTCATTTATGAAGTATAAAATTAATATTGAAATTCGTTCAGACGTTGTCTCCAGTCAATTTTTCTCACTTATTAGAATAGAATTCAAGGTGTCTGTTTCCGACTTAAATATATATTATCATTTTCAACACCATTCCGCATGTGCTTATTATTTCAACAAAGCCATTTTCCTGATTATATTTTAGTAATTTTGAAGACATGAAATATAAACTGAACCAATAAAATGATATGTCTGTAATTGTTGATAACATAGAATTAGACACAACCAATTTTGAGTTTAACTATGCTGCTGACTTAGTCAAGAACACCGATAAATTGATTTACCTGACTGGTAAGGCTGGTTCCGGTAAGACTACTTTTTTGAAATTTATCAAGCAAACCACGACAAAGAAAACAGTGATATTAGCTCCTACAGGAGTGGCGGCTTTAAATGCAGGTGGACAAACAATACATTCATTTTTCAAAATCCCTCCGAGTATTTATTTACCCAACGATTTCAGGCTAAGAACTAAAGCTGAACCAGATGATGAAGATAAACGAACAATTTTTGATAATTTCAAATATAGAAAAGGTCATA
The DNA here is from genome assembly GCA_049513175.1 of FCB group bacterium. Taxonomy (GTDB): domain Bacteria; phylum Bacteroidota; class Ignavibacteria; order Kapaibacteriales; family UBA2268; genus JBEKWK01. Next base: position 5,788 of record JBEKWK010000196.1, on the reverse strand, counting down.
AGAATCTAATTTTAGGTGTGGAGCTTCTTATCATTGATGAAATCTCAATGGTAAGATGTGACCTGCTCGATGTTGTTGACAGATTATTAAGAGTTTTCAGAGAAAGAGAATCAGAGCCTTTTGGTGGTGTGCAAGTTGTTCTGATTGGTGATGCTTTTCAACTCCCCCCTATTGCACAAAATGAACAATGGGAATTACTTAAAGAATATTATGAAACACCTTTTTTCTTTAGTTCATTGGTATTAAAAGAAAATAAACCGCAGTATATCGAGTTGAAAAAGATATACAGACAACATGACCGAGAGTTTATTAATTTACTAAATAACATCCGAATTAACCAAGTTAGTAAATCTGATTTAGACCTTTTGAATAGTAGATTTATTCCTACCATATTCAAAAACGAAAACCTAAATTATGTTACTATAGCAACACACAACAGAATTGTAGATGAAACCAACAAAAGAAAACTTGATGAATTATCTTCTGAATTAAAAGTGTATGAAGCTGAAATAACTGGTGATTTCCCTGAATCAATGATGCCTACGGAACAAGTCTTGAACCTGAAAGAAGGCTCCCAGATAATGTTCATAAAAAACGATGCTGAGAAAAAATATTTTAATGGCAAGATAGCTACAATTAAAAAGCTCGAAAACACTAAGATAGTTGTAGAATTACCGGAGGGGAAAGAAATTGATGTTAAGAAATACACTTGGACTAACATCAAGTACACGTGGAATAAAAAAGCTAAGAAAATTGATGAAGAAATAATTGGTGAATTCACTCAGTTCCCGATTAAATTAGCTTGGTCAATAACAGTACATAAATGCCAGGGCTTGACTTTTGAAAATGTTATAGCAGATTTAAGTGACTCATTTTCACCGGGACAAGTTTATGTTGCATTAAGCCGATGCACAAGCATTGATGGATTAATTCTGAAATCAAGAATTAGCCGTCAGGTTATAAAAACCGACCCTCATGTTATTAAATTTGCTGAGAACGAAACTCATTTCGAATAAGAAGTGTAGTATATTAAGTCTCATTTTAAATACTGAAATTTCGTACAGGTTTTGTTTGAATTCAATTTTTCTTACTTATTAGTATAAGAATTCAAGGTGCCAGTTTCCGACACATTAGAACTTAAAGTGTGAAGTTTTATGTAATAGTCCTCCCTACTTATAAATTTCAATTTTATTTTCATCACCAGTTCAATATCATGCTCACTTTTGACCATGATATTCTGTATCATGGAAGATAGTACGCTAGCTATGATATTTTTTGATTATTAGCTATCTTTTTGTTCTCTGTTATTTATGGGAAATTTGATTTAATAATATTTCCTATCTTTTTCCTCAATTTGTATTTCTGGGTAAACACAATTATTTTCCAACCATTATAAACGCTCCCCAATAATACGGGTCTTTGTATTTCTCCTTTATTTGAAGTTGGGCTTCTCTGAATGCTGAGTTTATATTTTGACCATTCATCCAGTTTTTGTATAAAGCGGTCATAAGTTCATTTGTTACATTATCATCAACCTTCCACAAACTCATTATTATTGTTTTTGCTCCATTTATTTGGAATGCTCTTTGAAGTCCGTAAACCCCTTCTCCGTTCTGTACTTCTCCAAGGCCTGTTTCACAGGCACTTAATACAACAAGCTCAGGGTTTCCAAAATCCAGGTTCAAAACATCATATGCAGTTAATATACCATTGTCAGCCTGGGATGTTTGGAGCAATGATTTGTTAATAGTGTTTTCAGCCCCGGCAAAAAGTAGTCCGGTTCTTAGATAAGGATTTTCAATTGCATTAAAAATGTTCAACCCAAAGGCTTGTTTATTTGTTGTTGGATTAATATCGCTAAGGAAAAATCCATGAGTTGCAATGTGTAATATTAGTGCATTTTTTAAGGTTTTTAATTGAGAAACTGTAGCTTTATCTCCTAGAAAAACTTTTGTTTTTAATGATTTTTCAGTTAAAATTTCGCTTATATTTATTACTTCATTTTTTGAATCCGGTATAGGTGTAATTTTAATCGTATTGATTTCAATTGGCAATGTCTTACTTTCTGAATTTTCTATATCCGAAGTTTTAGAAGAAAAATTGAAGTTGAAATCTGGAGCGCCGAAAAGATATGCCTCCTTTTCAGAAGATAGGATACTGTTAGTATTTTTAAAATTTAATAAATCTCCAATACTGGTAAGGGTTATAATCTCTTTTTCTTCAAATAAATATTTATTGCTTGGAGTTGTTATTGTATTTAGATTTATTTTGTTGTACACTCCATCTAATGATATATATACTCTGTTTTTCCCTTCTATTTTTTGGTCAATTTTTTCCCAGAATGCATAGTATGAATCTTTGTCCATAATTTTATATTTTATGGAATGGATATAATTTTTATAAAATCCTGATTCAAAAGAACTGTCATTATTAATCAATACAAAGTCAGGATGCTCTTTTGTTTCTTTTTTCACGATTAGAGCAACATAAAAGGTTTTATCATTCCAACCTTTTGAAAAATACTTGAAAGCTACAATTTCTACTGCGGCTTCATCAGCATTAAGTTTATTTTGGATGTCTTTCCATGTTAAATCTATTTTTTCGTTTTTTTCTTTAAATTCATTAAATTTTCTTGAAATATTTTTTTCTAATTGATTTGCAACAGATTCGAGGGAGTCTGTATTTAGTTTTAAGATTTCTGCTTCTTTTTTTGTGTACCGGTAAGCAACAGATAAATTTTCTTTAGTTTTTATCAGATTTTCGTAATCGTTGATCAAACCAGCGTCACCACTATTTTTAATTTTATTTTTTAACACCATTGAGTTATTCAATAAAATTGCTTTTGTAGCAAGTCGGTAGTTAAACATTTCTGAAATAAGATTTGGGTTTGATGTATTTCTTTGAAGTACATAATTGTAAAACATATCGAACCGCTCATTAATATTCTGATTGAATCTTGCTTTTTCTATCTCACTTAGATAAGGGAAATAAATTCTTATTAGCGAAAGGTAAATGGTAAGAGCATTTGAGTAATTATTATCTGCTTGTTCGAAATCCTTCATTTCTATCTGAAGTCCAGCAAGGTTATGGACTGCTGTTGCATATTCAAAATTTTTGTCACCAAAAAATACTTCACGTAAACTTACAACCTGTGTCAAATATTTGTTTGCTTTATTTAAATCGCCCTGTATCCAATTAACGATACCAAGTGCATTTAGGCATGAAATGAAAATGGGACTTGTTTTACCGTATTGTTTCTCGATAATCGGTTCAGCTTTTTCTAATAGTAGTTCAGCGTCTTTATAATTTTCATTCATTACATAAAGAAGAGCAATCTCATAATATGTAATACCACAATCTGGGGAATTTTCATCTATATTTTGAATATATTTCTTTTGCTTATTCAATATTTCGACAAAACGGGTAGTCATTTTTAAATTGTAATAAACTCCAGCTAAGTGGAGTTCAATTGTTGGTAAAATTGATACATAACCATTACTTAAATAAATATCATAAGCCTGTTCTAATTTTTTTTCGGCGCTTTGGAAATTGCCAAAAGATTTATAGAGCTGACCTAGATTATAAAGGGTATTTGCGTATAATATATGATTCTGACCGCATACGGATTTTTTAATTTCGAGAGCCTTTAAATAATATTTTTCAGATTTTTCATAGTATCCCATGGAATGATAAAGTTTTCCTAAATTATGATAAGATTTTGCAATTATAGTATCTTTATTATTATTGGAAATTTTAATGTCAATTGCTTCTAATAACAATTGCTCAGCTTCCTGATATCTGCCGAGAAATTGATATGCAGAACTAAGATTGTTTAGGGATGTGGCATAGCTTGGATTATTTTTACCATATAGTGTTTGTTTAAGATTCTTTTCGATTAGGAAATATTCGGAAGCTTTGTTGTAATTCCCATTATCATAGTAAATCTGACCAATCATACCTAATGTATAAACATGTTCTGTAGTTGATTCGTTAACTGCAACTTTTAAAGCTCTGTCGGCACATGAAAGAGCAGAATCAATGTTTTTGGCTTGAATATATTTTCCTGTTCTTTCTATCAATTCTTCCCATGATTGGCTAAAGGCATTGGTTGATGTAAAAACTAATAAAGCAAAAAAAATCGTAGTCGTAACAAAGAATATTAAAGTTTTTTGAAGCTGTGAATAAGTTTCTATCATATTGTCCTCATTTGTTCAATCATTCTTTTCTTAGATAATAGGAAAATTACCATTTAATAGGAGTTTCTACTTCTACTTCTACTGTTCTGCTGTAAAATCTTCCCTCGGGCAAATCATTATTATAAAGCAGGTCATTTGAACCGACAGCTCTAATAAATGTGTTTTTGGAATTTATTATTTTACTTATAGCTTTTGCTCTGCTTTCCGACAAATCAATATTATAGTTAGGGTCACCCATTCTATCAGTATAACCTGAAATAAGAATTTTAGAATTATTTTTAAGGTTGCTTTTTATATATTCCGTAATTATTACATTAGCTGGAGAGAGTTCAGAGGAATTGTATTTAAATAGAATCAAACAGTAATGGTCAATTCTTTTATCACCGGCTTTATTTTCTTGCTTTTTCTTCAGTGTTTGTTGGTCAATTGATAAAAAATCTGTTTTTGTGACTTGCACATCTCCAGCTTTATCTTTTACTTCAAGTGCAAAGCTGATGCTATCAGTTTTTGTAGGAATTATCTTTTTCTCTTTATCAAGAAACCAGTCCTGCTGTGAAGGAACAGAATCTATACCTGAAAAAACTTTAATAATCTTATTTTTTTCATATAATTGTAATTTCCATTCTGCAACTCCATTTGTCGTTTTCACGAAATTCTTAAACCTGATAACAGTTGGACTAACCTTTACGACAGTGTCATTTGTTATTACCGGATCAAGTATCTGATAAGTATCGGACAGAATTTCAACTCTTCTGTTTTCTTCTATTCCATCCTGTACACTGACATTGGATGGGGATTCCGGTAGATTTCTGCTTTTAACTATAATTCGCTTTTGAGCAATCCCCCAGATTTTATAAAAATAATTCGCAACAGCTTCTACCCTGTCTTTAGATAACTGCTTATTGCCCTTTTCATTTTCATTATCAGAATTGCATCCGACAAGAGTCAGTATAGCAGAAGGGAATTGTTGCATTCTTTTACCTATGATATTCAAAATTTGATAATAAGTCGACAAAGTAGATTCATTTGCTAAATTATTAATCTCAAATTTTCCCTTATCTTCAGGATTTAGTTTAAGGTACCTGTCAGGAATAATAGTACTGCCATTTTCAAAAAAAACATAATTCAAAAGTGGCCGCATATTTAAAGATAAAAATTCTTCTACATGTATTACAGCCTGTGGATATTCGGCTCCATCGCTAATACCAACTGCCTTTATATCAGCAAAAATTTCTGATTTAAGAATTTTATCTGCTGTCTCATTTGCTTTAATATCAAATGAAGCATAAATTAGATTATCAGGGTTGCCTAATACTTCAATTTCATTTTCTGCAAGCAGTAATTTTGTACCTTTAATAACTTTTTCTTCTATTTTAGGTGATTCCATCTTATATTTTGCAGTTGAATATGCAATAGATAAACCTATATTAAAAGAGTTCGCAGTCCATTTTAGGCCATTCACAAAAGGTGAAATTCCGTAGCAAAAAGAAATTTCCGGAATAAGTAAAAATGATTTTTCTTTGTTCATTGGAAGTTCATAGCCCAAACCTACAATTGCAGATACAATCAACCCTGAAGCTTTAGGGATGTCT
>JBEKWK010000195.1:0-6567 GCA_049513175.1 FCB group bacterium | reverse complement strand
TAAATTTAATCCTTGTATTAAATGCGAAACAATTAAATATTTCTACTAATGATGCAATTAGAATCTGTCTATTTTCTGCCGGTTTTTGGTGGGCATTATTCACAATTATTCCAATAATATTTTTAAAAAACAGAAAACCTTCAAAAGTAATCCATAAAAAAGGGAATTATTTCATAATCGGTTTTAAAGAATTATTTAATTCAATTAAAGATGCAAGGCAATATCCTAAAACAATTATTTTTCTGATAGCATATTTATTATATAATGACGGTGTTCAAACAGTGATTGCTCTTGCCGCAGTTTTCGGGCAGGAAGAATTGAAATTAAATATTTCAACTCTTACAATTGCAATTTTAATGGTTCAATTTATTGCTTTTTTCGGTACTTTACTTTTTAATAAAATCGCCAAAATATTAGGCACGAAAAATTCGATAATATTAAGTTTATTTATTTGGACAGGAGCCATAATTTACGCATTTGGATTTCTCAAAGACAAAGCAGGGTTCTTTATTCTTAGCATAATAATCGCAACCGTACTTGGTGCAACACAAGCTTTGAGCAGGTCATTATTCTCATTATTAATCCCCATTAATAAAGAAGCAGAATACTTTAGTTTATACCAGGTAAGTGCCAAAGGGACAAGTTGGCTGGGTCCTCTGTTCTTCGGTTTAGCTTTGCAGTTCACCGGCTCATATAGAATTGCAATATTATCATTAATATTCTTTTTTATAGCAGGAATTATTATTTTGTTTAAATTGAATTTAACAAGTATAACTGCCGACACTGTCATAGAGAGATAATGGAATATAGTAATTTTTTTATTCTTAATTTTTAATTAATTGTGAAGGTACAAGAACATATTGGAAAAATCACATGGTCGTTTGCCGACAAGCTGCTATACGTGCTTTACGGCATCGTTACTTTATTCCAGATGAAAGCTCTCGACCCAAACGAACTTGGTTTATTTGCTCTTTTAATAAATCTTCACACATGGATTTTCATTGTCGGCGACTCATTTCTTTCAAACATAATTCAATTTGGAATGAATAAAGAAAACAGGAAATCTGTTAATACCTTTTCTTTGATTTTAATAACAGCATTTACACTATGTTTATCATTAGTAATTTTATCTTTAAGTAAACATATATCTGAATTTTTTAATCTTCCGAGATTCCCGGAGATTGCATCTGCCCTGCCAATCTTATCCATAATATTTATACCGAGAACATTTTGCATAAAATTAATCTTCCGCGATAGCGAAATGCATAATTTATTTTTCACGAATCTTGCTTTCTTTGGGACAATGTCTTTAATTACAATTATCTTAATCATCAAATTTCATTTCCTTAACTTTTCTAATATGCTCAGTATGTACTATATAGGAGCCATTGTCAGTTCACTGGTCTCAATCATAATAACACGAAGGAAACTTGAATTTGGCTGGAATAAAAAATTAGACATTAAGAGAATGCTTGCATTTGATTTGCCTTTGCTATTAAACGGCTCATTAAATGCATTACCGAAACAACTTGATATTTACATTGTGCAATATTTTTTCTCAACTACTGTTGTTGGCGTCTATTATTCAGCAAAGAATTTATTCCGCTTTTTTGAAGAATCTGCCGGAGCCGCACTTGGTCTTGTTTATCCTGCCGCTGTCAGGCAGCTTGAAAAAAAGAATCATAAAGGTCTGAATGATTTGATGACTAAATCGGTATCTTTTCTGTTTGTTGGATTCCTATTCATAATTATTATTCTTGAATTAGGTTTAAGCAAAGTTCTTATTACGGCGTTTTTACCAATAAAATATCATCTTGCCATCGGACAGTTCAATCTTCTGATTATAGCATCATTAGGTTTGCCTTTTGTTGTGCTTTCTTCAATAATAAATGCCGCTGAAAAACCATTAAAAGTATTTCAGTATGTATTTGTTTCACTTATTTTCTCAATGCTCACATTTTATCTAATCGGTATATCAGGTAAACCGAACCTTATTCCACTTGGATACATGGTATATTTGACAATTCTCGGATTTCTATGCTTTTATTATGTTAATAGAAATTTCCAATTTAAAATTGTTCAGGTATTCCGTGCATTTATAGATACCAAAAATTATTTCATTTCAAAATTTAAGAAATAATATTCAATGAGTCAGTCTGATTGCATTAAATATCAAGAATAATATCCGGTGTATATGTGGTTTCTGGATTCTTCACTTCGTTCAGAATGACAATACTTAGAATTTATATCTTTACCAAATAAGCGATACCATAATTACTTTATAATTCTATAAAGCCAAATTTTTGTAATTTTGAGATTGTAAAAAAGTCTCTTAATAAAATATTTCAGGAAAATTGTGTCTGAAAATATAATACAAGAAAATATTAAACCTGTTTGTGTTGACCTTGACGGTACTTTAATTGCTTCCGATACACTATTGGAATCAATTATACTTTCTTTGAAAATAAATCCTCTTTACATCTTTCTTTTCCCATTTTGGATTTTAAAAGGCAGATTATACTTTAAAAATAAAATCGGACAAATCGCAATTCCAAAAGCTGAATCACTTCCTTATAGACAAGAAGTATTGAAGTATATTAATGAAGAAAAATCCAAAGGTGCGAAAATAATTCTTGTTACAGCATCAGTTCAAAAAATTGCTGATGCAGTTGGATTGCACTTGGGAATTTTTGATGAAGTATATGGAAGTACAAACAATCTAAATTTACGTTCAAATAATAAGAGTCAATTTCTTGTAGATAAATTTGGAAAGAAAGGCTTTATTTATGTCGGCGATAGCAAACCTGATTTGAAAGTATGGGAATCAGCTTTTGAAGCAGTTGTTGTTGAACCATCGAAATCATTACTAACCAAAGTTAATAATATAAATAAGAATATATCAACAATTCAGAATTCAGAATTCAGAATTCAGAATTTTAAATTAATAATAAAGGAGATTCGGGTTTATCAATGGATAAAAAACATATTGATTTTTATTCCTTTGCTACTTGCCCATAGGCTCCACGAATATAATTTGTTTTTAAATGTTTCTCTCGCTTTTCTTTCATTCAGCTTTACGTCCTCGGCAGTATATATATTAAATGATATGCTCGACCTTGAAGCTGACAGAATTCACCCGAGGAAAAAATTCCGTCCTTTTGCCTCAGGAAATTTATCATTAATAAATGGTATTATCTTATTCCCGTTATTACTTGCTACAGGGCTGTCCATATCTTTTTTATGGCTACCCAAAGATTATCTCCTGATATTACTTTTATATTTATTCCTGACAACAAGTTATTCTTTTCTTTTAAAGAAAATTGCAATATTCGATATTATAATACTTGCATGCTTATACACTATTAGATTAATTGCCGGAGCTAAAGCCGTAGATGTTGTGATATCACCATGGCTGTTAGGATTCTCAATATTTTTATTCCTTAGTCTTGCATTAATTAAGAGATACCAGGAATTATTGACGATGCAACAAAATAATAAGACTCAATCAAAAGGCAGGGGATATTTTATTGACGACTTAACGTTGGTTTTAAATCTCGGGACATCCAGCGGATATTTATCTGTGTTGGTTTTAGCACTTTATGTCAATAGCAAAGAAGTTACTTCACTTTATCACCATCCTGAATTATTATGGTTTGCCGTTATTTGCCATCTTTACTGGATATCAAGAATGTGGCTCATTGCTCATCGGGGAAAGATGGAAGATGACCCGATTATTTTCACCGCTAAGGATTATGTCAGTTACATTATCGGATTAATTATAGTTATTCTCGCACTCGGAGCATCATTATGGGTTTAGACAATTATGAATCATTTGGAAGATATCCAAAACAGAAACCGGCTGAAGTAGTTAAAATTTTATGGCGAAGTGAAATTCCCTCTTTAAATAAATATTCTAATTCTATTCTTGCTTATGCCTGGGGCAAGAGCTATGGCGATTCCTGCCTGAACGAAAACGGCACTTTGCTCGATACAAAAGGATTAAATAAATTCATTGAGTTCAATCCCGAAAAAGGATTATTCAAATGTGAAGCCGGAGTTACTCTTGCACAAATTTTAGATTTTATAGTTCCGAGAGGTTTTTTTCTATCGGTTACTCCAGGTACTAAACATATCTCTGTCGCAGGTGCGGTTGCAAATGATGTACATGGTAAAAACCATCATAATTCAGGCACGTTTGGATGCCATGTTACACAATTCGAGTTGATACGTTCAAACGGAGAAAAATTTATATGTTCACCAGAACAAAACACTGATTTATTTAAAGCGACAATAGGTGGTTTAGGCTTGACAGGATTAATTACATGGGTTGAATTTAAAATAAAACCCTGTCCCAGTGCCTTTTTTGCAATGGAAAGTGAAAAATTTTATTCTCTTGATGAGTTTTTTGAAATAAATGAAAAATCCGAAAAGAATTTCGGTTATACTGTTTCATGGGTTGATTGCACTGCAAGCGGAGGGAATCTCGGAAGAGGTTTATATAGCCGAGGTAATCATGCTGACCCTAAAGATTATGAATTGCCCAAACTGCCGAAACAAAAAATTAAAACGTTTCCATTTGATGCTCCTTTTATCAATTCTCTTTCTGTCAATTTATTTAATATTCTTTATTTCAACAAGCAGTTTGAAAAAATACAGAAGAAAATTGTTCATTATGACCCGTTCTTCTATCCATTGGATGCAGTTAATAATTGGAATAAGGCTTATGGTAAAAACGGTTTCCTTCAATATCAATTTGTTGTACCTTTCGGGAATGATAAACAAACTATCAAAACAATTTTATCATATATTTCCAAATCAGGACTATCTTCTTTTTTAACGGTTCTAAAAACTTTTGGTGATATGAAATCGCCCGGAATGCTTTCGTTCCCTCGTCCGGGCGTTACAATGGCTGTAGATTTTAGATTCAGTGGAGACAGAACATTAAAAGCCTTAAACGAAATTGATAATTTTGTAAGGGATGCCGGAGGCGTTTTATATCCTGCTAAAGACGCAAGAATGTCAGCCGAAGATTACCGGAGATTTTATCCTCAATGGAAAGAATTTGAAAAATACATTGACCCTAAATTTTCTTCGAGTTTTTGGAGAAGAGTTATGGGTAATAATAAATAATCGCAAATAAATCATAGAGTGAAAATGAAAAATATTTTAATTATAGGAGCCGCATCTGCAATAGCACAGGAAACAGCGAAATGTTTTGCAAAAGATGATGCACATTTATTTCTTGTAGATATAAGTCTCGGCAGGCTTGAGGCTGTTAGGGATGATATTCTCGCAAGAGATAAAATAAATATTGAGCTTGATGTTTTAGATGTAAATGATTTTGATAAGCATAATATAATATTTCAAAAAGCAGTCGAAACATTGGGCGGACTCGATGCAATTTTAATAGCTCATGGAACATTACCAGACCAAATCAAGACACAAGAAAATCCTGAATTAATCAGAAAAGAATTTATTACAAATGGGCTAAGTGTCATTTCTCTTGCATCTATTGCGGCGAATTATTTTGAGCAGCAAGGTAAAGGATGTATTGCTGTTATTTCATCCGTAGCGGGAGACAGAGGCAGACAAAGTAATTATATTTATGGTTCGGCAAAAGGAGCAGTTTCAATATTTTTACAGGGATTAAGAAACAGGCTCGCTCCAAAAGGTGTCAATGTATTAACGATTAAACCCGGTATGGTAGACACTCCCATGACAGCTCACTTACCAAAAAGCCCATTATTTGCAAAGCCATCACTTGTAGGCAGAGGTATTTACAATGCAATGAAAGAAGGCAAAGATGTAGTCTATCTACCCGGCTATTGGCGGCTCATAATGTTTATTATAAAACTAATACCTGAAGCTATTTTTAAGAAAATGAAATTATAATATGTTTGTATAATAATAGTATATTCCTTATTAAAAAAAATTACTGCTACAGGAATTAAATATAAAATATTTACATTTTTTTTTGTCTTATAAATATTATTTCTACCTTTGTTAATAATTTCTTAATTTTATAATAATGAAAAAAGAATTTGAATTAATCGAAGCAATAATTAAAAACCTTAATTTAGAATTTGCCCAAAAATATAAAGATTTTAGGGGTATATTTTTATTTGGGTCATACGCTCGAAAGGATTATAACAAATATTCGGATTATGATTTGTTTATTGTTTTCGATGAACCCAAAATATGGAAAATTAAAGATGAATTAAAATATAGAATTTATGATTATGAAATTGAAAACTTAATTAAAATTGATGCACATTTTGGTGTTACTAATGACCTAAATAATCCTGTCACCCCTTTTTATGAAAATATTAAAAAGGAAGGAATATTTTATGAAAAAGGAAGATAAATTAATTCTTATAAATCATAGGATAAATAAATCTCATCTTACAATTGATGATGCAAAATTTTCTCTCGAAAATAATAAAACCTCAATAGCTCTTAACAGAATTTATTATTCTATATTCTATATTGTTTCAGCATTGGCTTTGATTTATGATTTTTCAACTTCAAAACATAAACAATTATTAGGTTGGTTTAACAAAAACTTTA
>JBEKWK010000194.1:0-6569 GCA_049513175.1 FCB group bacterium | reverse complement strand
TCTAATAAAAATTCTTGCTCTCTAACCATGTCATCTGACAATACATTTTCATTTTTTAATACTTCAAGAATTTTTTCTTGTACTACTATTGGTATCTTATCTGTATCAGGTGAATAGAGTGCAACTTGACCTGTTTCGGTGTTGACCTTTGTAAATACTCGTTTATTATTTTTTTTCATTAAATTCTGTCCTGTTTAATTAATAAAATTATTTTGTATGCTCCGGCTATACATCTGTAAAGCCAGTTTAAAAGCCCCTGTACAACATGTAACTGGAACTTTCTTAAAACTGTTTCCCATTTGACTATGTTTACATAGATACAGAATATATTATTAAACCTCACTTTCGTTTTGTTCTATGTTTTCTTCAACAGGTTCTTTATTAAATTCGCTAGTTATCCTTATAATCTCGATTTGGTTAACAGTACCGAATATTGCGTCTCTTTTATCAATATCTCTCGTTGGTTGAAATTTTAACATTTCAAGTAGTTTTCTGCCCTTAAAATAAGTTTCAATCTTATGATTCAGCTTATGCATTGAACGTTCAAATGGAATTTTTCTGACATTGAAAATACACGAGATGTGATATTTATCCGCATAGATATTCAAAATTTTTGACAAATCTACAATTATATGCCTCTTTGTCATACCTTTCAATCTATCTTCAATCACAAATCCTTTGGCGAACATATACCAAATAAAATATGTAGATGCGATAGTAGCTAACATGCCATTACACTCGTCGAATCTACTCTGATGGGTTAATAAATCTGTTAAAGGTATTGTGAAATAATTTCCATCCTCTAACGCGATACAAATAGAATCACCATGATTCTCGCTTATAAAATGTATCGAATTTGCCAGTAAATCATCGAAAGAAAATGGCGGTGTCTGGTCGCAGTCTGTTTCTAAAAATTTCATTATGTTATTAAAATTTAATTATTTTAAAATGTCCAGTATGAAACTGGTTATTTTCAGTATTAAAGTTCCTGTACCCGTTATAAACTAGCTTCCAAACTGAAAAGAATTTATTGATCCTTTTCCAAATACAATAAGGAAGGCGGTGTTTAAACCGGGTATCCCGTAGAGTATGTTTGATCTCTCTTTTGAAAAAATACCGTATCCATGATATTTAGCCTTATTATCTTTCAAATACATCGCCAGTCAGTTCCCTAAATATTATTTTATAATCTGCAATAGTTCTCCTCAATTGGCTTTTCATATTGCCTAATTTTCTCTCATTTGCCGTTGTTGTATGTGAACCTAATAACTCCATTCCTGAAATGGCTCTCTCCAAATATTCTGAAGCAAAAATCATATAATGAAATTTTGATTCCAATTCTTCTTTTTCCGCTGGTGTGAAATGACCCTGTGTGTCATGTATAGTAACCTTGCCTGTTGATTTATTGAATTCTATGGCAACATTACCGGGGTCTTTTAATAATTCGTTCAAATCGTTAAAATTTTTCATCTGTTTCCCCTAATTTTTATAAGTTATAAAAAAATTACCTTAAACATGCTCCGGCTATAAATCTTTAAAGCCAGAGTAAAAGCTCCGGTACAAGTGATATTGTACTGGGATTTGTGTAGTTAAATAGTGAATTATTAATTGCTTCGATTAAAACAGTTATCAACAAAGTTAAATGGGTACACCCGGTAAGGGGTGTACTCATAACAAGCTTATTATATAAATTCACACTAACTGGCATTGGTCTCATTAGAATTATCTTTTAAGACTTTTTCAATTGCTTCATATTCCTCTGATAGTTCAATTTTATCAATGCTTTTAACGGCTTTGGCTATTTTATCACCCTTTACAGGTTCGACTGGTGGTTCAAATGGTTCTATCATATCAACCGTTCCCGTAATTGAATCTATGGTATAGGATTCGAGAGGTGTGATAATAGTTTCGACATTATCATTGGCGACAGCTATTATATCACCGTTTTCAGATTCTCCAACTATTTCTGTTTTTTCAGGTATATCATTTATTACTGTCGTTTCTGGCTTAATAGGCCACCCGTTCCTGTCGAGGTCATTCGGCAAATTAAATACCGGTAGTATTATGCTTTTCTTCTTCCTTGTTTTACGGAAGTCCAATCTCTTGGGTAAGGGCTTTGTTTCAGCCAAAAACTTCTCCATATCTCCGTTTACTTTTGAAAGTTGACTTTTTAATTTTGATTCATGTTCAACAAATATCATTACAATATTGTATCGAGAACATAATTCCTCTAATGCATCTGCCTTGCCTGACATCCAGCTTAACGACCTGCCGCTTCTAAAAAATATCTCTAAAGCTAAGTCAATGATTGTAAAGAATTCGTTTTCGGGCAACATTAAATTTAATAGGTTCAGATTACGATTTCTGAAATCTTTGAGTAAATATGTCCTGTATTCGTTTTTGTTGAATACAAGCGTAATAGTATCACCATAAATGGTTAAAAATAGTCGCCACAAATCTTCTGTTATCTGCACTGCAACATCAATGGCCTGCCAAAACTTTGATCCAAATAATCTTCCCATGGTTATTCTCCCTAAAATTTGAAAAATGCCCACCGTATATCCCGGTGGGTGTGCATATAAAATTGTTAATTAACATTCTTGCGGTTGTTCCGGTTCAACTTCCTTTGGTTTCGGGAAGTGTATACGGAGGATTGATTTTTGAAATTCATAAACTTGTTCCAAAGGTTCAAGTAGTTCTAAATCAATGTCCGCTTTTTCAGGGTACTGCCAGTCTTTTCGTTCAATGCTTTCGAGAATTTCATTCCCATAGATAATAATATCCCCCATTGACTTTTTCGTTATCAATGTCAATAAATTATACATCGCCATATTGCAATATCTCAAACTATCGAGAATCAATAGAGTTTCTTTTGCTAGTGTCACCTTAGTTGCTCCTTCTTTTTTGTCTACTTTTACAGCTTCAAAAAAACGATGCAGTTGAAACGCATTCTCCAACATTATTTGTTTTAAGTCGTTCTTATCCAATGAATAAGAACCTGTTTCCCCGAAATCCTCAATGATTTCCTAATTGTTTTTTTCATATAAACTCCAAAATATAATATTAAAATGTCCGGTTATCTCCGGTTTATGTTATTATTAATTATTATTTACTATTAAGCATTTCAATAATATCGCTGTATTTAAACCTCAACTGTCTGCCTATACGGCAATATTTTATCTGGTTACTTTTGACTAAATAATACATTTTTGTGCTGGAAATATGAAGCATTTGCATCACTTCCTTCCTGCCAAGTATTTTTTCATCTTTTATTCCTTTCTGTAGGAGCAATATAACTGGAGCTATTTCGTTCCTTACTGAGATTGTTATTAAATTAACTAATTCCTTTTTTTTCATAATCTTAATATAAATTTGTAACCTAAATATCATGAAAAGAACAAATGTATTATTCGATAATACAATTATACGCAATTGTAAGTATCATAAAAAATTAGGAGTTAAGTTGTGGCTAAATTTTAACCACAAAATGGTATTATGTGGATTAAATAGGAAAATTTATGAGAAAAATTGAGGTTTCTAAAAGACCAAAATGTCCCTATTGTGAGGATGAACATCCAATTTCAAATGCTCCTACTGGTAGACCGGGGCGTTATCAATGGGAATGCAATAACGAAAAATGTGGGCTTACATTTTCTACTTACCATAAAGTTGATGTGAATACTGGTAAAGAAGTAATAATGTATATAATTCAAACAACAATCATAGGTGGTCATAAGAGTTATGATGCAGTATCATATGATGATTTTCGTGTGTGGGCAAAGAATCATTATGGGTTAGAAAAAACTCAAAAAAAAATAAATACTGCAATTTATTATATAAAAAGATATAGTAAATTATTTAGTGATAAAAAATTTGATCAATTGATAACATTTGAGGTGAGTAATAAAAAAAAGAAACATAGAGGTAAAAATGAGTTATAAAAACAATCCTTTTTTACAGTAATTATCCCTTGACTAATCTTTGTAGGTTAAAGTATAGAATTGAATTTTTCACCATCTGGTAATTCTTCATTAAAACTATATTTTGTCATATCATGCACTCATTCCCACACACTCCCTACTGCCCGCGCCGATTCATCAGATGATAATTTAATATACCTATTGAATGATTTACGGCTTTTACTACGGTGTCCGCTGACCTGCTGTACCATTTCCGGCATTACGCCTCGTTTCAGGCTCAGGGTGATAAATGTCCTTCTCGCTGTGTGTGAACTTATAAGCTCATATTTTGCTTTAGTTTCTTCTATACGATCTTTACCAACATTGTGTACAAGCTGGACCAGACTGTTAATTTCGGCAGCCCTGCAAATCTCCTTTAAATGATTATTATATTTTTGATTTGCTATTATAGGGAGTTTATCAGAATACTTAGCTAATATTGCCTGAAGCTTTCTTGTTAATGGTATTTTTAGGTTATCTTGTGTTTTTATAGTATTAATGGTTATTATTTTCTCTTTAACATTGATGTTTTCCTGTTTCAGATTAGCAAGGTCACTATACCTAAGACCTGTGTAAACTTGCACCAAGAACATATCACGACACTTTTCGTTGGCTGGTGATAGACCACTCACGTTTTCTATCTTTAAAAGTTCATCTTCTGTAAGGGCTACTATTGTGGTTTCCTCGTCGAAAACTCGTAATGCTTTTATGAACTTTAAATTCGTGTGAAGTCCTTTCTGAAAAGTATCGTGCATAAATGTTTTTAGAATTTTTACAAATCGTCCAACGGAATTATGAGAAAGCTGCTTTTTATTTGCTAAATACTTTGTTAAAGCCGCAAAAAACTTATCATCAATTTCCTCGAATGTAGGTTCATTCTTTGTTGCTTTAATAAAGTCTTCAAGGTGGTGTTTAGTTGTTATATAAGATTTAGTGGTACTTAATGAGATTCTTTTTCCGTCGGCAGATAACCTGTCACCTGTCTCCGTTTCTTTAATGAAAACATCAAAATACTCCATAAATGTTTTCCGAGGTTTAGGCTTTGGTATTGGCTCTTTGATTTGTTTGTCATGCAAAATAGCGGTTATAGCTCGTTTTACTTCTACTTTATTAGGTGTCCGCTTCTTTTCTTTCTTAACCGTATCATAGTATTCATTGAGCCTGATGATAATCCGCTCAAGAATGTCATTTGTCTTGCGTGGATTCGTTGCACTTGCCTTGACCCTTTGTTTATCCTTGTTCCATAGTCGAGGCTCTATCGGGATATTTAGTGTAGTACGTACCCTGTTGCCTTCCCAGGCTACCGAAATTAAAATAAAGCAGTACTCATGCTCGTGTTTTACTTTTTGAAGGTAGTAGTTGATTTTAAAAGTATCCATAAGTATAGTGTCAAAAATAATGTTAAACAAAATGTTTTTGACAGTTTTTTTGACATTTTATTGTAATATCAAATGAAATTTTATGAATGGAGAATTTTCACTGTTTTTGTAAGTCTATATAATAAAAAATATAGATGTTTCATCTACTATCATGTAGGTTCAGGTGGTTTCAGTAGTATGTAGTTCGTCCCTGACCACAAAGTAATATTATATATCAATAATTTACAAATTTTTGTTACCAAAATTGTTACCAAATTTAATTACGACATTCCACTTCTATCTAATAATAATCATTGGCATTGTAATATTAATATTAGCTTAATAAGAACTTAATACATTAAAGTATAAGCCAAAAGCAAAAAAAAAATTTTAATTATAATGAAATAATTCTAAAACATGAAAATCCAAAAAAAATAATAACTGTTAATCGTTTCTAACAATTTCCTATAAATATTACAGTGAAACTCTTATTCTAATCTTATACTGAAATTATTGAATTTATTATTAAAATTATATTTCAAAATGAAAACCACTTCAAACAACTAATAAAAATCTTGTTGTTTAGAGTTCAGTTTTCAGTAGGCGAAGTATTTTTTCTAATGTAGAAAAATATTCGAGTATGTGAATTCGAATTTACTGGCACGTTTCGAGAAAATGGGATAAAGAGAATACAAAAATTTTCGACTGTCAAAAAGGGGAACATTAATCCAGGATTTATAGCGATTGCAATTTTTTATAGGTGGAAAATCTTCCGGAACATGATACCATGCCCTTTGTAACCGGAGTAACAGTTGGACTCAAAATACATTTTGTTTTAATTCTATTATTTCTATTCTTTAATACTCGATTAATTTTCTTATTTCCTTTTTTAAATATTCTTTTATTTATCCTTCTAATAATTTATATCTGTATTTCGGTATCCATACAATTTGATATAAGCATTAGTATATTGAGTTCGATATTTTCCTATATTTGCTCATGTTATAATCTACAAAATTTTGACGGCAAAGCCAAATATGGTTATACTACCATCGTTGACGGTAGATATCTTTTATTAAATTTATATTAGATGTTGTAATAATACCAATTCAGTTGAGGTGAAAATGAATGACACTAAAAAGAGCAAAGAGCAGCTAGTCAAAGAAATTGCAGAACTTCGCCTTGAAAATAATTCCCTGAAACTACAATTAGCATTAGCGGAAAAAACAGAAGCCACAATCAGAGAGGGAAT
>JBEKWK010000193.1:0-6590 GCA_049513175.1 FCB group bacterium | reverse complement strand
CCCTGGTTTTGTGCAGCTTCACCTGAATTAAGCTCAGTCAGTTTATTAATTGCATTCTGCATCTGTCTTAAAGCATCGCCAATTTGTTTTCCCATTTCAGAAGTAACAGCAAAAGATTTTTCAGATAAAGCGGCTAAACTGTTAGCAACATTCATCAATGCTTCTTCAAGGTTTTCCTGTTCTTTGGCGTAATTAGGCAATTGCATTGAATTATAATCTGAATTATTTGTTTTGGATTTCAAGCCTTTTTGTTTCTGCGATAATTCAAGCATGTCAGATATGGCTTTCTGCATTTTTCTAATTGCTTCCTGTGTAACTTTGTCTTCCATTTTCTTCTTAAGCTTCTTCATACCTGCAGCAAAGTTTTTTAATTTACCTGCTGCGGATTTCTGTGATTTTTGTGCTTTGTTGAAATCCCCGCTTTTACTTGCTTCCTGTGCATCCTGCATATCCTTTGATGTTTCTTTTTCATTTAATTCATCTTTTGCTTCCTTCAGGTCATCCATTGGCATATCTTCGCCAATTTCTTTCATCAGCTTTTCAAGGTCTTTCAAATCATCAGTCATATTTTTGAGGTCTTCTTTCAGTTTCTTCTGCTGGTTTGCAAGCTCATCCCTCTTTGCAGTATTGTCCGGATTAGTATTCTCCATTTTCTTTTGAAGCTCTTCCTGCTTTTGCTCTAATTCCTCGGCACGCTTGGTAAGAGCATCAACTTTTTGTTCAGCTTTCAGACGCTTAAGAATTTTCAAAGTCCTTTCAATACTTTTCTTAAATGCTTCTTCATTAAACTGTACTTGCTGCATTGCCTGCTGCATCTGTTCAGGTGTCATTTGCTCGAGAGCCTGCTGCATCTTCTTTTGAATATCTTTTAATTCAGGAGAATTTACTTCCTGCATCAGCTTTTGCAATTCCTGGTATTTTTCTAAAGTTTCTGGTGAGAGTGCTTTATTTTCCTGAAGTGATTGCGTCATGTTATCCAGTTTCTGTTTGATATTACTTAGCTTTTCCTGGATGTCCTGATTCTTCTTCATAATATCCTGTGCTTTTTTCTTCTCCTTCCAATCCAAATCTTTTTGATTTTGATTCTTCATCATTTCTTTATTAAGATTTTCTACATCCTTCTTAATGTCCTCAGTTTGGCTTATAACATCCTTTAAATCTTTCTCAACTTTTTTCTGGTCATTATCTGCATTGGATAAAACCTCATCGAGCGAAGGCAGTCTGGCAGTCAGGATTTGCGTTTTCGCAGACTTCGGTCCTGATACGATATCGTTATCATATACCTCAACATAAAATTCATAAGAATCTTCAGGAGATATGTTTACATTATTCAAATTCCATAAATATGGTACTTCTGAGGCAGTTTCATTTGATAGAATGGGAATGTTTACAGATGTAAATTTTTCAGAAGGCTTTGTATATGCAGATTTAGAAAGCCTGTAAAATAATTTTAATACTGAAAAACCATAATCATCGCTTATTGCAACTTTTATAGGTAGCAAAGCATCTTCCGTGAGTTGTACGTCAGAAGTAGGTGTAATCAATGAAATAGCGGGATATTCATCATTCAAAGCTAAAATATTATATTTAATCGGCTCGCTGTTTATTTCACCATTATTATCTTTTATTGATACATAATATGAACAAGACTTAGTAATTTTAAATGAACCATACGCCTTTTTATCATCAACATTCAGGGCAATCTTTTGACTATCGAGGATGTTTGTAATCGAGTCTCTTTCTGCTGTTTTAATTACCTTGGGCACTTCAAAAATTACATAAGCGTTTGATAAACTTTTATTAGATAATATCTGCAAATTCACCTGAGAGCCTTTCAACGCTGATATATCCGCCGATTGCTCATCAAAATTTCTTGAACCTAACTTAGTATAAGATGGAAATACTATTCTACCGGTTAATGAACGGACTAATGGTTTATCAACAACTTTTATGTATCCATCTTCTGTTCTGACTGTAGTGCTAAGCCAAGGGGCTTCGGCAAAAAAAGAAAGTGAATGTCTAATAGAAGGAATCTCATATTTATAGATTCCGATAGAATCCGGATGCAAGACCAATACATCATAATTCTCCTGTTGTTCTTCTCTAATATATAAAGATACTTTTTCAGGTGCAGTGCCTGTAGCTTTTACATAAATAATAACATGTGTACCTCTTATTGCTGATGCTGTTTTTGGCTCTATTGTCAGAGTAAAAGGAGCAGGTGGTAAAAATGATTTATTCCAATTTAATATTCTGTAAAATGAAAAACCGAGACTTGATTGAAAAATCCCGAAGGCAGCAAATACGATAAATAGTGTAAAGAAAAAAGTAATTATTGACCGTTTGATATCGTTCTTGTCAATAATGGCATCAAAATCTTTTTGTCCCGCAACCTTTGAGACTTCGTTGAATGCCGCAAGAGCAAGTTCTTTAGATGTACCTGAAGGTTTACCGATATTAGAAAAAATTTGTATTACGTTGGATAATTTATCTTTTATATCAGGAAAAACATTTCCGATTCTCAATGCAATATCTAAATCACCGGGTACATTCTTTAGTCCTAAAACTCTCATCAGAACCGGAAATATAAATATGCCGCCTAAAACCAAAAACCCTGATACAATCATACCTAATAATATTGTTCTGAAAGCAGTGTCCCCTCTTGCAACCAATTCGATTAATGAAACTGTCAGAATCAATGCTCCAACAAAAGCTAATGTTTTAAACAAACCTGCAAAAAAGAGAAAAAGACTTTCTTTCCTTCTAGTAGAGTGAAAGCGACTTGTCAGCTCAGCATATTTTTTTTGTTCTTCAATCATTTCATTCAGTTCGTAAAGTTCATAAAATTCGTAAAGTTCATAAAGTTCATATAGTCAGTTGACAGTTATTAGTAATTTTTAATTCTTAATTTTAAATTTTTAATTCGATAAAGCCCAAACTACAATATTAGTACCCATTTTTAATGAAGCTTCCCTGATTTCAGGAGGGTCTTTATATTCGTCAGGGTCAACCCATCCGTCTCCGAGATTAGATTCATAAGTATAATATACACAAAGCCTGCGGTTATAAAATAATCCGAATCCTTGAGGGGGCTTTCCATTATGCTCATGAATCTTAGGTGGACCTTGAGTAAATTTAAAATGGCATGAATAAATCCCGTGATTAAAAGGCAGTTCCACAAATTCCTGGTCAGGAAAAACTTTTTTCATCTCTTTTCTAATGAAAGGGTCCAAGCCATAATCATCGTCTATATACAGAAAACCGCCATTTTCGAGATATGCTCTCAATTTTTCGACTTCGGTCTGAGAAAAATTTACATCACCATGTCCTGTTAAAAATAACAACGGATATAAAAACAAATTGTCGGATGCCAAGTCAACATATTCATAAATTGGATGAACAGGGATATTAGTATATTTGGCGACATATGTCAGCAGATTTACTTCCCCTGTTGGGTCATTATACCAATCGCCGCCACCTGAATATTTTACCCTTGCCAGTTTAATCAGACTTTCATTTTTTTGGGAATACCCTACTTGAAAAGTTGTAATAAAAAGTATGGCAATAAATATATATAATGTGAATTTTTTCATTTATTGAAAATAAATATTTCTTTTAGTTAAAAGTACAAATAACAATCTTTTTTTCATCCTTTTCAAACCAATCAGCACCGAGTATCGAAATTATTTTTTCATTTATATTCAATGAAGGAAACATCTTTTTAGCATCATTTATTTCTTCAGTTATATCTCCACCCTTAAATAATATGATTTTCCCATCTTTTTTTAAAATCTTTTTTACCCAACCGAGCAAAGTGGATATTTTGCCAACTGCCCTCGCAAAAACAAAATCAAAGGAACCGATATGAACTTTATCATTAGCTAAATTCTCAACCCGAGCATGCAAAGCTTTTAATCTTCTCAAACCTGTATGTTGAGCAAACATTCCGGTCATCTTCATTTTTTTTGCGATTGAATCCACAAGCAACATATTAATTTCAGATTTTGCAATTGCAATCGGAATTCCAGGAAGCCCACCACCGGTGCCGATATCTATACACCAAGCTTTGGGTCGAATATCAATATATTTCAAAACCGAAAGTGAATGCAGGATATGTTTTTCAAGTATTTCATCCGTTGCCTGCCTGGAAATTAAATTAACTTTTTCATTCCAGTATTTCAATTCATCATGGTATCTTTTTATTTGGTTCAATTGTTCTTTACTCAACACAATTCCGTTAGTTGAGCAAATAGTCCAAAATTCTACAAAATCCATGCACTTCTTTCGATTATTTTTGCTAATTTCAATGAAATATAAAACGATAATATTGTTAAAAGATTTTGATTTATTTTGATGGAACAAAGGAATCAGCCGTTTTTCTCTATAATAATTACAGCATATAACAGGGCGAATTTGCTGAAAAGAGCAATAAATTCTTTGCTTACACAGACAGAATCCGATTGGGAAGCTGTTATTGTAAATGATGGAAGTACGGATAAAACAGAAGTTATTGCGAGGGATTTTTCAAGTAAATATCAGAACATCAAAACATTTTTCCAAATTAATCATGGAGCAGGTTTTTCTAAAAATTTCGGTATTTCCAAGTCATCCGGAAAATATATTACCTTTCTTGATTCTGATGATGAATATAAATCCGAACATCTGTTCCTTTTAAAAAGATATTTAATAAATAATCCGGATATTGATTTTTTACATGGAACGGCAGAAATAATCGGTAATACTAATGTTCCCGACTTTAATAATCCCGGACAAATAATTCACCTTGACAATTGCATTATTGGCGGTACTTTTGTTTTCAAAAAAGCAATACTTGAAAAAACAAACGGCTACCCTATTTTAAGATTTGGAGATGATGTTTCTTTTTATAATTTAGTTTTCAATTTGAATATGAAAATTGCGAAAGTTGATTTTAAGACATATATCTATCACCGTGATAATGATGATTCGGTATGTAATATAATTCTGAAAATAGAGAGATAAAATGAACAACAAATTTAAATCCGAAACAAAGAATGCTCAAAAGAAAAGGATGGGAGCTATTCTTGACATACTAAGCAAAAAATATCCTGATGTGCATATTCAATTAAATTTCCAATACCCTTTTGAGTTACTGGTTGCAACTATCCTCTCTGCTCAATGTACGGATGACAGGGTTAATATAGTAACAAAGAAATTATTCAAAAAGTACATAGTACCTGAAGATTATCTAAAAGTACCGGTAGAAGAATTGGAACGGGATATTTTCTCAACAGGATATTACAAGGCGAAAGCTAAACATATCATGGCAAGCACACAAATGATAATCGAAAAGTTTAATGGTAAAGTGCCTTCAACAATAGATGAGCTTCTAACACTTCCGGGTGTTGGTAGAAAAACTGCGAATGTAATTCTTGGGCATTGCTTCAATACTCCGGGAATCGTTGTGGATACTCATGTTTTAAGAATTACAAACAGGCTGGGATTTTCAGGCAGTAATAATGCAGAAAAAATTGAGCAAGTTCTGATGGAATTAATACCAATTGAGCAATGGGTCATATTCACGCATTATTTTATAAATCACGGGAGAGAGGTTTGCACTTCTCGGAAAGCGAAATGTGATATTTGCCTTATCTCGCATCTATGCCTTTCTTCCACAGTATAATTTAAGGAAATATTATGGCACTAAAAGCAATCACTATTGATTTTTGGAACACACTTTTCGATTCGAGTAATGGAACGGGAAGAAATAATTATAGGCAGAAACATCTTATCCAGGAGATAGACAAATATGGCGTTAGCATCAAATCAGACGAATTTGAATCTGCTATGAAAGCATCATGGGAATATTTCAATAAAATTTGGTTGAATGAACAGAGAACACCGACTCTAACCGAATCTGCCACTTTCTTCTGGAAGCAATTCGCTTTGCCTGACGATGATTCTGCAATTGAAAATATTGCCAGACACTTTGGAGAGGCAATTCTTCATCATCCACCAAATGTTATGTCAGAAGTGAAAGAAGCTCTGCAATTCCTATCCGGAAAATATCTATTAGGAATTGTCTCCGACACAGGCTTTTCACCCGGTGTAGTTTTAAGGGAACTGCTCAGGCAAAACGGGCTGTATGATTTCTTCAAGGCGTTTAGTTTCAGTGATGAAACAGGTGTATCGAAGCCACATCCGAAAGCTTTTCTCACAGTCCTCGAGCAATTCAAATTTACTCCTGAAGAAAGTCTCCATATAGGCGATATTGAACAGACAGATATTATAGGTGCAAAGAAATTGGGTATGAAGGCAATTCGTTTTATGGGCGACCCGACAGTAGCTCTATCTGAAGAACCCATTGCAACTATCGCTGATTTTGAAGCAAGCTCCTGGGGAGAGATTGTAGATATTATAAATAAAATTGAGAAATAAATAAAATACCTCACCCTTGGTCCCTCTCCAAAGGAGAGGGAGAAGAACTGGACTATCTTGCAAGTCTTATCCATTTGAAAATGTCTTTGAACTTTGGCTTTTTGCCGTACATTAGGATACCTACGCGATAAATTCTTGCCGCAACCCAGACACTTCCTAAGAAGGTGGAGAGC
>JBEKWK010000192.1:0-6591 GCA_049513175.1 FCB group bacterium | reverse complement strand
AAAACAAAAGGATTAATATATTTAGTTTTATAGTTTTAGTTAATATTTTTAATATCATGTGATAATCTTTACTATTATATTATTATAGCTATAAGTTATAGAAATTCCAATTAGATTGATTTCTAATAAATTAATTAAACTCATTAAATAAATGATAATCGTTTAAGATGAAAATTTGAATTTTGGTGAAGACGAAGAAAAGTATAATTTCTTTTGAGAAATTTTGGTATAACTAAAAATATTTTTTATTAATATATTATCTATTAATAAAATAAATTACTTAAAATTATATAACATTAATATAATTATTCAGCTAATTTTTTTGCACCGAAAAAAGGAAAGATTTTATCGAAATATCTTAATAAAATAAATGGCGTAATTATTATTAAAAAGGAAACTAATAATCCTTCTTTGTCGAAATAACCGGGGAAATATTCGGTAAATCCCCGCATACTCTTGGATACCAATTGCCCGCCAATTACCACGTTCCAACGCATAAACAGCACCTGAAGCAGCAGCAACCCTGATGAAAACCAGATTAAAAAATTCCTTACTTTATTATTTAATGATTTGAATAATGAGGTTATTGTAAGGAGTAGGAACGGAACAATCGAGAAAACACCAATTTGCATGTAAACATAAGAGAACTTAAGCTCCTTGTTGATTAATTTGCTTAATATAGCCCATTTTTCCGTTCTTTCATAAGATATTGATAATATCTCCATCAGCTCTAATGTTACGGCTATAATCATGAAACCCCAGAGCCATTTTGCCATTAAATCAATTGAATCCTGGCTGATTGTTTTATCCCTTCTCCAATGGATGAATAGATATAAAAAGAGGAGTACGGCTAATCCGGAAACTATGGCGGAAAAAATAAATATTATAAACATAAGAGGCGTTGACCACCAAAGATTAGCTTTAATCGAACCAAAAAGAAAACCTACATAACCGTGCAGGATACAGGCAACTGGAATACCTATGCCTCCTAAAACCACTACGATTTTCTTATCATATCTTCGGGTATTATCATTATCATTCGTAATCCCGAGGATAATTATTTTATAAATAAATTTTACAATTCCATGCGATTTCTCATACTTTTCAATAAAATCAATACGGTAACTAAACCATATTTCGAGGAAAACAATAATCATGTAAGCCATATAAATAAACCCAAAGCCGCTCATCGCTGAATTAAAATTTGGAGTCAAGATAATATTTAAGGCACGTTCCGGCTTACCGAGATGATTTAATAAAGGAACGGTTGCAAACATTAAAAATGCAAACGATGAAACAAGGGCAAATCTTGCAATCGGCTTCAGTTTTTCCATACCAAAGACATGATAAAAAGATGATACGATGAATGCTCCCGCAACCATACCCGTTATATACGGATAAAGAACAATCATTACAGTCCATGTAATATGAAGTTCATTAGGGAATAAAAAGCTTTGAGCAGGGTCCATTATTTAACCTCCATATCAAGTCCAATATAATAACATTTGGGATTGGTTCCCAAATCAGGTTTTAACAAGCCGTATCTTCTTTTATGAAGGATTTTGCGAATCTGGCTTTTAGGGTCTTTCAGATTGCCGTAGAGCCTGGCATTTCTTGGGCATGCATTCACGCAGGCAGGACTTTCACCTTTGCTGATGCGGTGGTAACATAATGTGCATTTATCCGCAGTTCCTTTCCTATGGTCTATATACCTGCAGCCGTAAGGACAGGCTTGAACGCAATATCCGCACCCAACACAATGCTTTTTGTCAATAAGTACGACTCCATCGGGTGAATGGAAAGAAGCACCTACGGGACAGACTTGTGTACATGCTGAATTAACGCAATGGTTGCATAACTTAGGGACAAAAAAAGCTTTTACAACATCGCCGGAAAAATTATTCTTTTTGAAACTTTCGATTGCACCGTTAGGTGAATCAACCCTGACAACTTCTTTATCGCTTATTTCGTATCTTTCAACCCATGTCCTGAAAAAAGAGTCCGGAACATCGTTTTCAATCTTACAGGCTCTCACGCAGGCACCGCAGCCGATACATCTTGTTGTATCCACGATAAAACCCCAGTCATACTGAAGCAAGTCCTCATATTTCTTAACATCGGGACTTTTTTCTTTATTACTGAAAGCATAAAAAGAACCAACGAGCAGTCCTGCACCGCTGTATATTCCCAATTTTAAAAATTTACGCCTTTCCATTTTTTCCATTTTATATCCCTGAATAAAATTCGTTACATTAGAAAATCAAAATTATTATTAATATTATTAAAAATTTATTAATCATGACAGCCTTTGCAAAACTCGGTTTTATGACAGTTAAAACATAATGCTTTTCCTTTTTTTTGGATTATTTCTTTATGTTTATCTGCAAAATCTTCCGGATGCGGTATCTCTACCTTATGGCAGGAAAAACAAAAATCCTGCTGATGACATAAAGAACAGGAAGTATTCATTTTTTTATCTGCTTTATTGAATGCAAAATTTTTATGCTCGCTTCTCCAATTACTTCCATGAGGGCTTTTATTATTGCTTAAAGCCATCTTATGAATCTGATTGGCATGACAATTTAAACAAATCTTCTCATCGGTTTTTTTAATATTTTCTATCTTGCTGATATGAGCGGGCCACTCGATTTTTGGTGGATATTTATCGTCTTTGAAACTCTTCTTTTCATGGCATAGAAGACAAAACTTAGCATTCCCGTTTTTGTATATTCTACCTATGGTTTCGTCTTCCTTATGGAAAAGGTGACAGGTTCTGCATTCCACGTAATTATGATGAGGACGCTTATTGAAATCATTGACTATATCTGAATGACAATCTTTGCATTCGAAGATTTTCGGATGATTGGGAACATCGCTATAACTATTCTTAACCGCTTTATTATGACAGTCATTACATCTGTAAACAATAGGGTGCAAGCGGGATTGATTAACATCTGTCAAAAGGAATACCGGTTCATGCGGGCTATGGCATTCAGTACATTTTGTTGTTGAGTCTGTTACATGCAGAAATTTAAAATGCTGTTCTTTATCTATTTGAGGAAAATCAGAAGGTCTGGCGGCTAATTTCCTGTGACAGAACAGGCAACCTTCCAGATTATACTCCTTCTTCATTACTGCCTGCATTGAAGTTATATTTTTTGCATCATTTCCGCCTTTGTGATAGGCTACATGAAGATTTCCGGCTCCGTGGCAGTCAACACAAGGCACATTATAATGTGCATCTTTTTCATGCAATTGGTAAATTTTATTATGACATTCTTTACATGTATTTATACTTTGATTTACTGATTTTTGTGATTGAATATCTCCGATAGCATTCCATCTGTAATGCCCAAATTCATCAAAACTTGCCGGTTTCAGCAACAAGTCAGCTATTTGGGCAATTATTATAATTCCAACAATTATTGAAAAAATAACGATTATGTGTAGTTTATCCTTCATTATGTCATTAATAAATATTAACAAAGAACTGTATTCGTCTATTTATTTGAATTGCAAATTTATATATTTTTTATAATAATTCAATCATAAAATGTCTGTATAATTTGCATAAACACAAAATTTAATCTCAGTATCAACTAAATGGGAAAATTTGTTCTGCTTTAATTAAAAATCGTTTAGGAATTTTTAAAAGGAAATTTATGAATAAAAACAGGTTGGAGGCATTCAGCGACGGCGTTATCGCTATAATTATTACTATAATGGTATTGGAACTCAAAATACCGCATGGTGCAGATTGGCAGTCAGTCAGTAATTTAGTCCCGAAATTTCTAAGCTATATATTAAGCTTCGTAATTATTGCAATCTATTGGAACAATCACCATCATCTTCTTCATACTGTAAAACATATCAGTGGGTCAATTCTCTGGTCAAACACGCACTTGCTATTTTGGCTGTCGCTGATACCATTTGTAACGGCATGGGCAGGCGAGAACCAATTTTCAGCATTGCCGGTTGCAGCATATTCAATAATTCTATTTATGGCTGCGGTTGCATATTTCATACTCACAAGGGCTATAATATCAGTTCATGGCAGAGATTCGATATTGTCCTCTGCTATAGGGAAAGATTTTAAAGGGAAAGTCTCCATAATAGCTTATGCGGTTTCGATTCCTTTGGCTTTTTATATGACATATATTTCCATCATATTGATAATTTTGGTAGCAGCACTGTGGCTGGTTCCCGACAAAAGAATAGAAAAGCGGCTAATTGAAAAAACAGATTAGCGGCAATAGGAGTTTATCCATTTATAAATTTTAAGACATTGCTCGAAAATTTTCCAAATTATTTTGTTACAAATTGCGGCATCTTTCTTGTATTTGAAATTTTTACCATACTTCCGCTTTCATCATCCCATAATTTATATGATAAGCCTTTGAATCCTTCAAACATTTTAACCGGCTTGATATTTCGTAACTCCGGAATTTCATTGAAGCATTGGTTTAGCTTGTAATTTGGAATGCCGGGTTTCAGATGATGTATATGATGGAAGCCGATGTTCCCGGTAATCCATTGCAGAACCCGGGGGAGCTTATAAAATGAACTTCCTGATAATGCTACTTTAATAGGGTCCCAATGATTATTGTCAGTCCATTGGACATCTTCAAATTGATGTTGTACAAAAAACAATATTATGCCTACATCCTGGGCAATAAAAAACATTGGTGCCAATATTAATAAATAATGCCCGAACTGATTTGTGAAATAGGCTATTGCCATCGTCAAAAGCATGAAGCCGTCAACTAAGAAAATATGAAATACCTGCTTTTTTTTAGAGCTTATGCTTGGCATTCTGCTTATATATAAAAATTGAACCAAAGGACCGATAGTTAAAAATGTATATGGGCTACGGAAGCCGTTGCATATAAATTTTTTAAACTTACCCATCGTACGATATTCCTCAACTGTCAAAGTCCATACATCTCCGATACCTCTTTTTTCAAGTATCCCGCTGGTTGCATGGTGAATTGCATGTGAATGTTGGAATTCGTAAAATGGCATAAATATTATTAAGCCGCTGAGAAAGCCCACTATATTGCAGGCTTGTTTAGAACGGAAATAGGAAAAATGGGAACAATCGTGCATGATAATAAAAATTCTTACCATGAAGCAACTGGTCAGTATGATTAACGGCATTACCAGCCAATATGATACTCCATGATCCATCATAACAAACATGCATACAAGTAATGCAACGAATGGTATAATTGAATCGAGCATTTGAAAAACAGACTTTTTTATTTCAGGCTTTTCAAATTTTTTTACATTGGTGAGCCACTCCGGATTTTTCATGATTCTCCTCCTTTAAATTTCATTAATTAAGGTACGTAAAAAATAAGAGAAAAATTCATTGCTAAAATGACCGGATTTGTGTTTTATTCTTATTGATTTTATAGATAAAATATAATGAGGTATATTCAGTAAAATAACTTTCGGGTTTAATCCACGTATCTCTGTTTTAATAATCCAATGAACAAACAATTTATAAATTTACTTTGCTATTTTCAGCTAAGGTTACCCAAATGTATTGATGTAACATAGCTGTTTTGCAGTTAAAATTCAAGACGTATTGGTTAATGAGGATATTATATTGTTATAACCCTTGATTATAAAAAATAATGCACTCGAAATAAATTGTTTAAATAAAGGTGCAAATGCACCATCCTTACCTAATAGAGATGTTCTTGTCCTTAGTTGTGCTAACGCTTTGCTTTGCATCTCTGCATACTATTCATCTGTCATTGCTCTGTCCTATAAAGTTTTACAATATTAATTGTTTTTCTTTAGACAGAGTTTATTTTACAGTCTCTTTTTTTTATTTCTTGAGGTAAGTCTTCTAAGATTTTAATTTCTTATCTATTCTTCTTTCTCCTGTAAACTTCTGGCTATATGACTAAAACTATTTCTAATTTAACTTATTCGATAGTATGAAATAACAAAACGTTTTTATAATCATTTCCAGGTTCCATAGAAATGAGGATAAAATGATTTTCGTCAATTATATCAATATCATAAATATAATCGGTGCTTACATCTATTATCACTGATCCCAAATAATTATAATAATTGCCATGAAAAAAACTTATGTGTGCATAATTATCTGTATATGTTGAATAAGCAAATAAATAGCAATTATGGATTTTAGAATATTCAAAAGCCGAATTGAATTGGGTAAGATTGGTAACAGGCATATGAGCAACTGTGATAGGCATATCTTTAGAGAATGGATCTATAATATCACCACCGCTTCCAAAAATCAAATCTTTATTATTTTTAATTTTCCCCCTTGAGCCTATCATATCTTCCCACTCAATAGTATCTTTCTTTATACCATTTTCCAGAACTTCTATAATATATCCCTGATACCCTCCCACTCCATTATGACCATAAATCCATTTCCCATCACTTTTGATGCTAAGCGCAGAGATGGATACTCTAAAATCCTCTATCATATTTGGTTGAAGGATTCCATTTTTATACATTACAGTTTTTTCAGGATTCCTATCTTCACCTAATACTACGAATAAATAGTTCTCATTAATTGGAGATACTACAAAATCAATAACATTA
>JBEKWK010000191.1:0-6610 GCA_049513175.1 FCB group bacterium | reverse complement strand
TCTTTTGCTTCAGGTGTATTCAATTTTGAAAGGGAATCTCTAACCTGTATGGCATCGGGTGAAGTCTGGAGCCAGAATACCTCATCGGCTAATTTTCCGGCTTCGACTAAAAGGGATATTAATTTTTTCTCTCGCTCGTTAAATCTCGAAAGGTCAACTTTGATTATTGTCGGTGCATAGGCTTTCACTCTCTCGGAGATAGAAGGCAGGTTCTGGGATTCGGCGTTTTTTTCCATTTTACCACAGGAAATTAATATAAAGAAAATGACTATTGATATAACTATAAAAATCTTTTTCATTAAGCACCTTTAGCATAAAATTATAAATAAAATAATTTACTCAAATATAGTTTATAAAATTACAATCTTAGTTTTGTGTATGCAAATTTTTTGTTGGGAAAATTTCAAAAGGGAAGAATTACTTGTAAGAATATTTAATATATTCAATTTTACAAAATTATATTAATTAACCTAAATAATTACAAAGCGGCTGCAGAGCTTTTAGGAATTGATTTAATGATAGCTTTCAGCACCTTATTAATATTTTCAGAAGTTTTAAAGGCTTTTGCCAAATCTTCATCAATTTCAATAAAAGTTCTGTTTTTCAGGTAATATGGATTTCTTTTGACCTTAGAATAATCTATATCATACTCCGGCAGAAGCTCATCGTTCATAGAATCAGTATTTTCCTTTGTTTTCTTCATGTCTTTTCCTTTCGGATTTTGTTGCTTTTCTTTCACTTATTATTCTAATATTTTGTTCTCTCTCTGTAAACGACACAAATAATAAATTATTTCTGAAAGAATATCCGATTAATAAAAACCTATCCTCAGATATTGAATGCATCGGGTCATGTAAGTATGCGGCATATTCATCATTCCAAACCGACATTGCTTCTTCAAAAGAAACATTATGTTTAAGAAGATTATATTTTGCCTTTTCCGAATCCCATTCAAAGCGGATATTCATAATATGATTAAAACCTTTATAAAAAATATTTTATTCTGCAAATTTAAATCAAATAAGTGGAATAAAATAATCAGATGTCTGACATCTTTATTTAAATGCCAATGTTAAAAGAATTATTTTCAAAAATTAGTAATTATTAATTGGTAATTAGTAATTTTTGGTTCCTAACCTCGCTCCCCGCCTGCAATCTCACAAAATACACGCCTGTATTCAATCTAAAATCGTCAATCATAAATCTAAAATCCTGTTTTCCTGCTTCCTGCCACTCATTTTTTAGCATTGCAACTTCCTGTCCAAGCTGATTGAATAGGCACAATCGGACATTTCCCGAATGTGATAAATTATAGCTGATTGTCATTGTTTCCGAAGCGGGATTGGGGATGATTTGCAAGCCACTATTGTTATTTGCATTTGTTTCTTCCACTGAAGTTTTATTCCAGTTAGGAGTTAATAAGTAAATATCTGTACCTTCATTTACTAAAAGATAAATATTATTTTTTGAAAATTGAAAATTAGTACCAGAGTACATATTTGAATGATACACCGAAGTATCATTAACAAAATCCCATATAAGTGTTCTTAAAGAATCTGGGCCTCCAAAACCTCCCCCTCCAAAAAGGAGGAATTGATTATCTGGTGAAAAATTTGTAATGTGATAACATTGCCCCAATTTTGCAAATGAATATGTTCTATAAAGAGTATCTGCTGCCATATCCCATATATAACTTGAACCGAAACCTTCCGGTTTTGTGCCGGCGATGTATTTCCCATCCCTGGAATAACTAAGATATTCATAATAAGTATCTGAATTTCTTTCCAATACCTTTTGTTCCTGCCATCCAAAGACTGTATATTTTGCAAGTATTCCATTTTTTAAATCTCCATCAGGTGGTGATACATAAGCTGCAGCAATAACAAAATATTTCCCATCCGGGGAGAACGTAATATACTGTATGCTTCTTGTTTGATTCCATCCATTATCTAACCATGTAACTAATTTATCTGCATTAAGGTCATAAACAAATAATTTTGATTGTTCGCCTTTAAAACCATAAAAGTCTTTAAATGTACTTGAAGCATCGCCGATATAATATCTTCCATCAGGTGATAAAGCACAAATACCGTGATAATCTATTTCACTAATTGAATCATATTGAAATGTTTTAATTATTTTTTTCGATGAAACATCCCAAATAATTGTATAGTTTTCGTATAATGTTGAAGCAAATCTATTCCCATTAAATGATAAGCTAGTATATCCTGTAACAGTAGAAGGTGCTTTTTCCATACTATCAATAATATTACCATTTTGCATATCTAAAATGTAAATAGTAGAATCCATAGAAGCATAAATTTTAGTAGTATCTGTAGAAAAACATGCGAAATGGCATATTCCCGGAAAGGTATTTTTCATCCAGACAGTATCAAAAGTTACTGCTGCCTCGGTTGTCTGCAAACCTGTAAACAGTATAATGAAGAGCAATAGATATGTTTTCATAATTCAACCAACCATAGTGATTAAATCTTCAAGAATATAAATGCAATGTAAGAAAATAAATTTAATTAGCAATATAAAATTTTGCTATTAATATTAACAGAAAAATATTAAATTGAACTTCGGTTCAGATTGTTAATTACTTCTTTGGAGTGCAACTTATGAAAAATATGTCAAAACGCTGCCACAGCAGTTCCAGCAAACTTGTTAGTGTGATTTTATTGTTATTGATTTCTGGTATTTCCAACCTGCTTTCACAAATTTCGGAAAATCCGGTTGCAGACAAATTGGAAGGCTATGTTAAATTTCTTGCCTCCGATGAGTTGGAAGGCAGATTTCCGGCTACCGCCGGCAATCTCAAAGCAGGTGAATTTATTATTAACCAATTAAAATCTTTTGGCGTTCAGCCCATAAACGGAAATTATCAGCAATCATTTCCATTTACAGCAGGATTATTACTGGGTAAAAGTAATAATCTCGAGTTGGAGGTAATAGTAGAAAAAATTGGAATACCGCATGAACTTCTGAAACCTATTACACGCAAATGGATTTTAGGCGAAGACTGGAAGCCTATTCGTTTCAGTGATAATGGAACTGTGAAGGGTGAGCTTTTATTTGCCGGCTATGGTGTTACCGCTCCTGAAATTAAATACGATGATTATGCAGGTATTGATGTAAAGGGAAAGATTGTCATAGTCCTGACCGATTCTGCCGAAGGAAAGCCAAAAATCAAAGAATTTGAAAATTATTCCGACTTGAAATACAAAGCAACAAATGCACGTGAACACGGTGCCAAAGCCGTGATATTCGTAAAGATGCAGAGCGATTCTGCTAATACATTTTATCCTTTCAAAGTGGACAGATTGTTTCAAAATTCAGGAATAATCACAATCCAGGCAAACCGAACAAGTATTGCAAAGATTTTCCCGAAAGCAAAGCAAATGCTCGATTACGAGAAGAAAATCAATAAAGAAAAAGCTCCTCAGAGCTTTCTCATTCCCGATACAAAGATGAACATAACAGTAGAAATCAATGAAGATAAAAAGGATATTTTTAATGTTGTGGGTATTGTTCCCGGGACAGACCCGATGCTGAAAGACGAATATATTGTGATGGGAGCCCATTATGACCATCTCGGCTGGGGTGATTATGCCTCCGGCTATCATGGTAAAGTGCCTATGATACATAACGGAGCTGATGATAATGCCTCCGGTGTAGCAGGAATGATGGAGCTAGCTTCGAGAATTGCCGCTCACCCTCTGAAGCGTTCGGTTATTTTTATGAGTTTCAATGCCGAGGAAGAGGGCTTGTTAGGTTCGTCATATTATGTTAAGCATCCATTAATACCACTTGAAAAGACGGTATTCATGCTCAATTTCGATATGATAGGAAGATTGAGAGAAAACAAGATAGATATTATCGGAACCGGTTCATCATCTGCATTTGCAAGAATAGCTGATTCTCTTGCATTAGCTGATTCTATCACGATTGCCAAAGTAAATGAAGCTTTCGCACCGAGCGACCATGCTTCATTTTATGCGAATAATATTCCGTCTATAATGCTTTTTACTGGTGTACATACTGATTATCACAAACCGAGTGATAAATGGGATAAGCTGAATTATGCTGGAGAAGCACATTTATTAACTTTTGCCGAATCTTACCTTCGTACAGTTGGCGATGCCGCAGTGAAGCCTGATTTAATAAAAAACCCCGAATATGATTCTACCGTAAAAAAGGAGAAAACTGCGGGACATGGTGCCTGGCTGGGCATTATACCAAATTTTGAATCGAATCCGCTCGGTTTCAGGATTTCCGGGACAAGCTCAGGTGGACCTGCACAGAAAGTTGGTATGCAAAATGATGATATTATAATAAAAATTGGGGATAATGTTGTGAGGAATTTTTACGACCTGAATAATATCCTCAAACAGCATTTCCCGGGAGATGTAGTAAAAGTTGTTGTACTGCGGAAAGACAAGGAAAAAACTTTTGAGGTAACGCTGGGAAAGAGAGATTAGATAATGTAGAATTTAAAATGTAGAATGTATAATAAAAAATAATTAAAAAAATATGGCTAAAGAGAATATTTTGCTTGATAAGAGCTATAATTTTGCATTGAGGATAGTGAAACTCTATAAATATCTTGTTGAGGAAAAGAAAGAATATGTTTTGTCCAAACAGATTTTGAAAAGTGGTACTTCAATTGGAGCAAATATTAATGAGGCTCAATCCGGAGAGACAATGAATGATTTTATTCATAATTTAGGTATTTCATTAAAAGAACTAAAAGAAACAAGTTATTGGCTGAGACTCCTGAAAGATTCCGGTTATATTGAAGAAAAGTCCTTTAATTCAATTTATAAAGATAATGAGGAAATCTTAAAAATAATTACAAAAATTATTAAAACATCGAGGAAGAATAATGAAAAAACCAAAGACAATAATTCTTAATATTTTACATTTTACATTATTAATTTTACATTAATGTAATATCTGTTTAATAATGACGTTATTAGCATATAAATAAAATTATTTTGAAATAGGAGAAAATATGAATTATCAAAATATAATAACTATTGAACCCGGAAAAAGAGGTGGAAAACCTTGTATTCGCGGTTTAAGAATTAGTGTCTATGATATTCTGGAATATCTTGCTTCAGGAATGTCAGAAGTACAAATATTAAATGATTTCCCAGAACTTACTAAGGATGATATTCTTGCTTCATTACAATTTGCCTCAGATCGTGAAAAGCAAATGCAAATGGTGAAATATGAAACTCTTGCTTGACGGCAATCTATCATTTCGTTTAGTAAAGTTACTTAATAAATCATTTCCTGAAATAGAACATGTTTATAATCTTGGTCTATCAAAAAAGACTGACATTGAAATATGGGATTATGCAAGGATTCATGATTATATAATTGTAACGAAGGATTCTGATTTTTATGAGAGAAGCCTTCTATATGGTGTCCCACCTAAAATAATATGGCTCAAAACAGGAAATTGTAACACAGAAAAGATTTTTGAAATAATAAATCTTAATAAAAAAAATATTGAATTATTTAATGATAGTAGTGAAGCATGTTTAATTCTTTATTGAATAATTGGATAGGAGGTCAAATCTATAATTACACATTGACAAATAAAAATATTTTACATTTTACATACTAAATTCTACATTAATGAAATTTCCTTAATTTTGATGAATAATTTTTTGCAATTTAGATTATAGTTTGTTATTATATAAATGACTAATGTAATAAAGGAAGAATTTAGGATATATAATTCAAAAAACCTGCCTATAAATGGAGATATTCGCTATCCTAACAAAACAGGAAAATTTCCTGCTATTCTCGTTCTGCACGGTTTCAAAGGATTCAAGGATTGGGGCTTTATGCCTTATGTTTCGGAACAATTAGCATCTATATGGGCTATGACTCTATGTATAAATTTTTCTCATAACGGAATAAAAGACAGCAAGGATTTATTCGTTGATGATTTGGAAAATTTTGCTGAAAATACCGTTTCGCAGGAAGTTGATGATGTGGAATGTGTGATTAATGCTATTTATTCAAATGAAATTGATGATCTTAGAGAAAGATGGAACGGAGAAATTTATTTAATCGGACATTCTCTTGGCGGAGGGATCTCAATGTTGACAGCAAAGCAGGATGATCGGATAAATAAAATAGCTCTGTGGGCTACAATCGGAAAGTTCGACAGATATACCGATAGACAGAAAAAGGATTGGAAGGAAAAAGGATATATAGAATTTGTTAATGCAAAAACTAACCAAATGTTGAAGATGAATTATAAATATCTTGAGGATTTAGAGAAAAATAATTATTATTTATTGAATGATGTACTTGCAGAAATTAAAATACCTGTGCTTATTGTGCATGGTTTGCAGGATTTGACAATCAGACCTAAAGAAATCAGGGATATGCTCGATGGAAATTTGAATGCTAACATAAAAGTTGAATTTGTTCCGAAAACGGGACATACTTTCGGCATAGAGCATCCGTTTAATAAAACAACAATTGCTTTGGAAAAAGCAATAGAACTAACGTCGGAGTTTTTCTTCGGAAATAAATAAATGAAAAAAATATATTATATAACGTTTTTACTGATTTTTCTTTACGG
>JBEKWK010000190.1:0-6620 GCA_049513175.1 FCB group bacterium | reverse complement strand
AAATTAAACGGTGAACTCATTCCAACAAATTATATAGTTGGAAAATATAATCCTGCAACTCTGGGTTTAGCAAAGTGGCTAAAGATTTCTCCTGAGAAAATAATGGATAGGGTAAAACAGTACAATCGTTTTCGTGAATTACCTGAAGTAAAATCAAAAGTAAATAAACCACAATCTCTTAATATTGGTACTATCAATAATATCGTTATATTTATCCGCTTTTCTGATGAATCCGAATATACTGATGCAACATCAACATATAACAGTTTATTCAATGATGATGGTGTAAACTCACTTAAATCTTATTACCTCGAAGCATCATATTCAGACTTGACAGTCAACACAACATTTTATCCACCATCAGGAGGGACAGTAGTATCTTATCAGGATTCGCATCAAAGAGCCTATTACAAACCATATAATCCTGTTACAAATACTATCGGGTACCAAAATAGTTCTCAAAGCACTACCCGTGAGCATACTCTTTTGATGAATGCTGTTAATGCAGTTAGTTCTTCTATTCCACCTTCTTTGAATATAGATGCTAACGGTGACGGAATGGTTGATAATGTTTGTTTTATTATTTATGGCTCTCCGGGTGCCTGGAGTGACTTGCTTTGGCCCCATATGTGGACCTTATACAGTTATAATGTATATATAAATGGAAAAAGAGTATGGAGATATAATTTCCAATTACAAACATGGATGCAAGCAGGTGTTTTATGTCATGAAATGTTCCATACTTTGGGAGCTCCGGATATGTACCATTATAATGATAATCTGACTCCTATAGGTCCATGGGATTTGATGGCTAATACCACCAATCCTCCACAGCATATGGGTGCATATATGAAATGGAGATATGGGCTCTGGATAAATTCAATACCGGAGATATCTAATCCGGGTTATTATACTTTGAATTCTTTGATCTATCCTACAAATAACTGTTATAAAGTTAAATCCGCGAACTCTACATCAGAATATTATGTGTTAGAATATAGAAGCAAAAGTGGAATATTTGAATCAAGTGTACCGGGTAGCGGCCTTTTGGTTTACAGAATTAATACTTCTGCAAACGGTCAAGGAAATGCAAATTACCCTTCTCCTCCCGATGAAGGTTACATTTATCGTCCCGGAGGTACCACAGTAAATGATGGTAACTATAATTCCGCATTTTTCAGTGCCACTTCGGGTAGAATAGAACTTAATGATGCAACCGATCCTTCAGGCTTCCTTTCAAGCGGTTTACCAGGAGGATTAACCATTTCTGAAGTCGGTACACCGGGTTCTACAATTACTTTCAGATTGGGAGCAGGACCTTCTCCGCCCAATTTAAAATCTCCTTTAGACGGAGCCTTAGATGTACAAACAAGTCCTACCCTGATTTGGTATAGCTCATCAGATGCTGTTTCCTACCAGGTACAAGTTTCAACACAGTCGGATTTTTCTACTGTGTATTATTCTCAACAAAATATTACAGACACAAATATAGTCGTCAATCCACCTTTATTAGCAAATCTATTGTATTATTGGAGGGTAAAAAAAATTACTTCTTCGAGTTCAAGTGATTGGTCTGCTGCATGGAGCTTCACTACTATACTTGCTCCTCCGACTTTGGTTTCACCGACTAATAATTCCACCGGTGTTCCCGTAAATGCAACATTAAAATGGAATACGGTTTCTTCTGCTCTTGGTTATAATCTTCAAATTGCTAAGGATTCAAACTTCACAAATATTGTATTAAGAGATTCCGGTATGACATCAGTAACATATTTATGTTCCGGTTTGAATAATAGTACAAAGTATTACTGGCATGTAGCTGCTGTAGGCACTAACGGAGTCAGTGATTGGTCGGGATTTTGGAATTTTACAACTGCTTTGGGACCTCCTACAATACCAAATCCGCCTACTAATGCTACCGGTATACCCCTCAGCGGGAAATTAAGCTGGAATAAAATTGCTCTTGCTGATTCTTATAGATTGCAAGTATCACATACCTGGGATTTTGCTGCGACTATTGTAAATATTGCCAATATACCTGATTCAACGTATCAATATTCCGGATTGGATTATGCCACAAAATATTATTGGCGTGTAGCTTCAAATAAAAGTCCCGAGACAAGCCCATGGTCAACTACATGGAATTTCTTTACAATATTAACTACCCCTATTCTAAATTCTCCTTCAAATAATGCTATTGGCTTACCCGATAGTAATTCTACTTTGACATGGGGTCCTGTGCAATTAGCTGATTCTTATATTTTACAAATTTCTACTAAATCTAATTTTTCAGACTTTACACTAAATGATTCTACTTATAACGATAATAATTATAAATACATAAATCTTAAAAATATAACAAAATACTTTTGGAGAGTAAAAGCCAGAAATAAGGATGGAGATACAAGTAATTGGTCTGAAGTAAGAAACTTTTCTACAATTCCTGAGTCGCCTGTTTTAGTTTTCCCTGCTAACAATTCCACGGCTGTAAATCCCAGCGGGTCATTTAAATGGAATACTGTAAAAGGAGTTACATCTTACGGATTAATGGTTTCCATAGATAGTAATTTTACATCAACTGACATTAATGCAACTAATTTAACAAATTCATCTTATTCATTTAGTAATTTAATTAATAATACAAAATATTATTGGCAGGTAAACGCTACGGGTTTAACCGGTACAAGCAACTGGTCGCAGAGTAAAGTATTTAAAACAGCTCTTTCGCCTCCTGTTTTAATATATCCAACTAATAACTCCACAGAAGCGCAGACAAGTGATACTTTTACATGGAATAAAGTAACCGGTTCATCAAAATATCATATATTGGTCTCTCAGACTAATGATTTTCTAAATCCCGTTATTAATGATTCTAACATAACAAGTAACAATTATTCTTATTCCGATTTAGACAATAACATAAAGTATTATTGGAAAGTCAACGGCAGTAATACCGAGGGGCAGGGAGAATGGTCGCAATCATGGAATTTCACGACAAGTTTATATGCCAAGCCGATATTAAAAACTCCGGCTAATAATGACTTCTGGTCACCCGTATCGGGAAGACTTACCTGGAAAGCCATAAAAAATGCGGTCAGTTATACTTTAAGAGTATCTGCAAATCCTGATTTTTCTTCACCCGTAATACTTGATTCAGGTATAACTAACAATTACTATGATTACACAGGTTTACAAAATAACATTATTTATTACTGGCAAGTTTTAGCTAAAATCCTGAATAGTACAACGGATTGGTCTGATAGATGGAATTTTCTTACTATGCTGCAATCTCCGGAACTAACAACGCCTAAAGATAATGCAATAAAGGTTCAATTACATGGATATTTAAATTGGAAAGCCGTACCGGGAGCCGATTCTTATCGGATACAACTTTCAAAGGATTCTAATTTTACAACAATTATTTCAGATTCCGCAAATATTTCTGATAATAAATTCCCCTATGACAGTTTGGTCCTTAGTACAATTTATTATTGGCATGTAAATGCAAAAAACAACAAGGGTACTACCCTATGGTCAGCATTAAGGAAATTTACAACAGATTTCTTTATTTCAGTAAATGACCGTTCTGATAATTTATTAAAGATTAGTATATATCCTAATCCATTTAGCAGTATTGTAAACATTGATTATACAATTCCTGAAAACTCAAACTTCTCATTGTTGGTTTATAATACAATAGGTGAACAAGTTGCTTCAATATTCTATGGATATTTAGATGAAGGAAATTACCATATAAAATGGGACCGTGGTAATCTTCCATCAGGAATATATTATCTGAGATTAAGTTCATCTACCGAATCTAAATTGGTGAGCATAATTATTATTGATTAACCATGTGATTTATCCGATATAAAATTTGCAGATAATTCAAAATATATTTTTCATATTTTTTTTCTTATGTAAATGAGTGATTCATTTAAAAAAGAACATGAACTTCCGTGTAAACCTGAATGGAAAATTATTCTGAGTTATCTCGTTACCTATGACCAACCAAAACTATATCGTATATGCAGAAAAATGATAATTTTTCTGGATAGAAAAAAAATTCCTGAAATTAGTTATTTAATGGAGGAATTAAATCCATATCATTATAATCAGGAGAATGAACAAATTTACGGACAAAACTGGCCAAAACCCAAGGGCAGTCCATTTATTGCTAATGAGATAATTGATAAAGTCTTTGCCATAGCAGATGAATACCTTGGTGACACCGAAATCTCTAATTTATTAAGTCAATGGATACTTCAGGAAAATTTAAGCTTTCTTACTAATCTCCTTGAAAATGCTTTTGTTCCTTTAATTGAAATTGTCGAGGCAATAAAAAGATATATTAGTTTAGTACCTTCATGGGATTTTGTTACAATAAATGAACGTGTAGGTATTAGAGTTGCACTTATAATAAGATTTCTTTCAGATAATTTATCATACATAAATATTGCTAAGAACCATATCACAATCTTACGGGTAAATAAGATTTTGGATAGAGTATATGGTCCTGCACAAGGCAAAGGTAAACTTGGAGGTAAAAGTGCCGGTTTGATTCTTGCCCGGCAGGTTCTTAAAGACAAAAGAAAAGAAAATCCAATTCTTAATAATGTATCTTCACCTAAAACAAGATTTATTACCTCTGACGGCATTCTTGATTTTTTACATTATAATGCATTAGAAGAATTTGTATTTGTCAAATATCAAGCATCTGAAGAGATTAAACAAGAATACCCTTTTCTCGAATATATTTTCAAAAACTCACATTTCCATCCTGAAGCAATTTCAACTTTTAACAAGATACTCGATGAAATGTATGAAAAACCTATAATAGTACGTTCTTCAAGTCTTTTGGAAGATAGTTTTGAAGCTTCTTTCAGCGGTAAATACAAGAGTCTTTTTATTGCAAATACAGGAACAAGAGAAGAAAGATTAGCCGCTTTGAAAAATGCTATTGCCGAGGTTTATGCAAGCACTTTTGCTCCTGACCCGATTGAGTATCGAAAGGAACGAGGTCTGTTGGATTTCGGCGAAGAAATGGGAATCTTAATTCAGGAAGTAGTAGGTACAAAGATAGGCAAATATTATCTACCGAGTTATGCAGGTGTAGCATTCAGCAATAATGAATTCAGATGGTCAACAAGGATTAACAGGCAGGATGGGGTAATACGCTTAGTTGCAGGATTGGGAACACGTGCCGTTGACAGAACAATGAATGATTATCCGGCTCTTGTTTGCCCGGGTCAACCCGGTCTTAAGGTAAATACATCTTATGAAGAAATTATCAGATACTCTCAACGTTTTGTTGATGTTATAAATCTTGAAACAAATCAATTCGAAACAATTGAATTCTCGAAGTTAATTAAAGAATGTAAAGGGAACTTTCCTGCTCTCGATAAGATTGTATCTTTCAATAGAATGGGTACAATTGTTGAGCCGGTGAGCACAATGGCTGATTATTCAAAGGAAGATTTAATAATTACTTTTAACAATCTTATAAACAAAACTACTTTTATAAATCAAATTAACGCAATGTTATCGGAACTAAAAAAAGTATATAATAGACCTGTAGACATCGAATTTGCCTCCGATGGTGAAAAAATGTATTTATTACAATGCAGACCTCAAAGCCAATTTGAAGACGAAATAAATGTTAAAATTCCCAAGAATATTCCATCTAATACAATAGTTTTTACAACACATCATTTTGTCAGTAATGGAATTGTTGAAGATATTGACTTTATAGTTTATGTTGACCCTGCAGGTTATTCAAAATTAGCTACTTCTGATGAAATGGTAATGGTAGGTAAAATTATAAGCAAACTAAACAGATTTCTTCCAAAGAAAAAATTTATTCTTATAGGACCTGGAAGATGGGGAAGTAAAGGAGATATTAAACTTGGAGTTCCTATAATTTATAGCGACATTAATAACACTGCCATATTAATTGAAGTTGCAAAAGAAGCTACTGGATATGCACCTGAATTATCTTTCGGTACACAT
The DNA here is from genome assembly GCA_049513175.1 of FCB group bacterium. Lineage (GTDB taxonomy): Bacteria > Bacteroidota > Ignavibacteria > Kapaibacteriales > UBA2268 > JBEKWK01. The sequence continues at coordinate 611 of JBEKWK010000190.1, read as the reverse complement.
TTCTTTCAGGATTTAGTAGAGGCAAACATTAAATATTTGCCTTTGTACCCAGACGAAAAAGACAATATTTTCAATATCGAATTTTTCTATAATACTAAAAATTGTCTGTCTGATTTATTAAATGGATTTGAAAATTTTAAAGATATAATTAAGGTAATCAATGTAAATGATTTCAAAGGTGAACATTCATTGTCAATTTTTATGGATGGAGAACACAATGAAGCTATTGCTTTTGTCCGCAAGAAAATCAACTAACAGGTCCTGATTGATACCTGAAATCTCACATAATCTCTTAATAAGAAATCTAAATATTTGCCTGCAAAATTGACTCTAACATTTATATGTTAACTTTAAAAAATGTATGTTTTATATGTCAAAATCTGATAAACTAACCATTTTTCAAAACACTTTTTTATTTACCTAAAGTTACTTAATTTTACCTAATACTTTTTTTTCGTTTCTATTTTTGTATATTTACACAAGATGTGAAGAAGAATAAGTATATTACTTTTAAAATTTTAAACATCAACCAATTAATTAAAATAAGAAAATTATTTTATGTCGATTTTAAATGAATTATTGGAAGCCCAGGAATTTGCTACTCTTCCCGT
>JBEKWK010000189.1:0-6635 GCA_049513175.1 FCB group bacterium | reverse complement strand
GATGAATTTGGAATCGAATTCAGATATGATGAGAGATTCAATAAAATAAATTATTATGATTCTTGATATAATCTTTCATATAAATGATGACCGTATTTTGCAAAATTCTCAAAATACCCTGTAAACCATTGATTTAAGGAAATGCCTTTTTCATCTGAAATTTTTATATCGTTTGAATTTTCAATACCCCCTGTTCTGATAACATGAAATTCAGTTGAAACGGGATGTTCCCTTGCATAATTTACTGCAAAAGATGCTAAAGTTAATGACCTATCTTTCAATGGTCTGCCGCTTAAGCCCCCACCAAATGTTGAAACAAAATATTCATAATTTTTTGAATCAAAATGTGATATTTTTTCTTTCATGGTTTCATAATCAGTTGATGTATTCCCAAAATTTACACCATCAAATTCGAGTGTAAATAAAATATTCAGTAATGAGGGCAGCAAATTAATATTTGTATCAACAGATAATTTCACTATTAAGGGTAGATTTCTTTTTTTCTTTTTAATAAAATTATTGTTTATAAATTCTAATCTTGCAATTAAGTTTTTGTCCAAACCGGTAACGGAATCATAATTAATATCATGAGGAACATTGGGACAGCTCTCATTTAATTCAATGAAATCAACTCCGGCTTTATCAAATATTTCTATTCCCTTCAGAACTCCGACTAAGCCGTCTAAGCCTGTCTCATCAGGTGAAGCGGCTATGCTGGCTCCGACCGGGCATCCATCAATTTTTTCTATTAGTGATAATCCTTTTGCTAAAACTTCATGGCTTTCATTAGGTAAGCCCATCCAATTGGAAGATGCAAGCGAGTTAGGATATGCAATAAAAGGATGAAGGACACCTTCCTTTTCATTCCCTTTGCGTGGAAGGAAAGTGCTTGTTCCGGCAAGATAAGCACCCGCACCCTGAGCAACTGAAGTATAATATCCTTCACCATACTTGAACATTCCAGCTGCATTGAATATATTTGATGAAAATTTAATTCCCCACAATAATTTATTATTTTCTGGACTGGGAATGTATCTATTTTTGGGAATTTCATTTGATAATCGGTTAATGAAAGTTTTTCTTGCACTGGAATAAATCTTGGTAACAATCGCCGGGGGTAGTTTGGAAATAATAGGGCGGAGTTTATAATCGAACCGGGAAATTATTTCTGCTATGGTCACAATATATTTATTAATTAATTTTTAAAGTTCCTTCCTTAATCTTGCGACAGGAATTTTTAATTGTTCGCGGTATTTTGCGACAGTTCTGCGCGCAACATTATACCCCTTTTTTTTCAATTCTTTTGTGAGTTTCTCATCACTGAACGGCTTCCCTTTAGGCTCATTCTCAATAATATCTTTAAGAATTTGTTTAATAACTCTAGTTGAAACATCTTCACCATCCTCTGTAGGCAGGGATTCACTGAAGAAAAATTTCAGTTCAAAAGTGCCATATTCGGTTTGAACGTATTTGCCATTAACAATTCTGCAAACAGTAGAAATATCCAGACCTGTATCTTCTGCAACATTTTTGTATATTAAAGGCTTTAATCCAGAAGGACCGGCATCGAAGAATTCACGCTGTAATCCGGCAATAGCTGTCATTACTTTCAGCATAGTATTTTTTCTTTGGCGGATTGCCTGAATTAAAAATTTTGCGTCTTCATATTTGTTCCTAATCCAATCTCGAGTATCTTTATTGAATACACTTATCTTGGATTCCTTTTTTAATTTCTCGTATGCATTACTTAACTTTATAGCAGGTATTCTGCTGTCATTTACAGTAATTATAAGCTCACCGGTTTCTTCTTCACGTGTAATTAAAAAATCTGGAATAACGGTATTTATTCCCGTTTGTGAATCTAAGCCTCCGGGTTTGGGATTTAGTCTGCGAATAAGTTCAATAGCTTCCCGGAGATAATCTTCATCCACATCAAATTGCTTCATTATTACCGGATAATGCTTCATAGAAAAAGCCTCATAAGCATCTTCAAGAATCTGTAAAGCGAGAATTTGAATATCACTCGGGTTTACACTATTTCTGCATTGAGCTATTAAACATTCCTGAACCGAGCGGGAACCAAACCCTGGTGGCTCAAGATTTTGAACGATTTTAAGAACTTTCTCTATTTGTTCCAGAGTTATTTGATTTAATAATTTTATCTTTGGAATAGTATCAACTTTGTTATTAATATTATTTGCAACTGTTCCTATTTCATGATTATTGGATTCAGAGTTCAGAAGTGACATTATCTCAGAAGATACTGCAAATTTTCTCGCAGGATTATCACCTGAAATTGTTTTTAAGTTTTTGCGTTTTTCTTCTTCTATTTTAAATTGATTTTCAAGATTCAAATCATTAATTAATTTATTTGTATCGAGCATAATTTCCAATAAATCCCGTCTGAGGTAACCGTCGTCATCAACGTTTCCTATGATTTGCTCCCCGATAATTTCTTCTTCCTCGCTGAGAGGAAGCATCCTTATTTGCTGGAGAATATCTTCAATAAAAGAGGTGGTATCTTTTATTTGATATGATTCTTCATCTTCATCCGGAGAGAAAGTTTTACCTTTAGGTGATATATCGGCATCATCCTGCCAGATTAATTTATAAAATTCGAATGGGTCCCCTTGGTCATCTATTGTAGGTTTAGCCGGACCTTGTTCAAATGTTTCATCCGGTTGTTCAAAGTCGGCTTCAAAGGCTTCCTTAGAAGTTGATTCGGGGTAATCTTCATGTTCAAAAGGTTCTGCATCATCAAAAGTAACTGTTTCATCAGAGCTCATTTCCTCAAGCATTGGATTTTGTTCAATTTCCGCCCGTATCTGCTGCTCAAGTTGGACAAGAGGGAGTTGCAACAATTTCAAATATTGAATTTGCTGTGGAGTTAAAGTTTGAGTTAATGATGTCCGCATATCAAGAGATAATTTCATCTAAACCTCCTGAATAATGCGCAATATGATTTTGATTTTTTTGGTCATTAATGTACTCAATTAAAGTATTGTACCATTCAGTCCCATAAGTTCTGATTAATGCTTCCTTTAAAGATAAATAAAGAGGTGTATATTCAGCCTTTCCTTTTTTCTCTCCGGGAAAACATTCATCAATTTTTTGGTAATATAAATAATTTCCGTCGGTTTTTGAAACACGTAACGGGAATAAGTGACAGGAAATTGGTTTTCGGAAATTCGTTTTTTTAGTAAAAAAAGTCTTTTCAATGGAACATTTTGCTATTCCATTTTCGTAAAAAACAAATACGCAATCCCGTTTATTGATGCAAACCGTAGAGTAATCATCATAAATTCCGGCTATTATTCCGTGTTTCTCTATATATTCAATTGATTTTCCTGATAAATATTCTGATGCAGGTTCTAATGCTTCATACATTAGATCTACCTCTTCATTCAATAAGGGGGCTCCAAATTCACCAGGGAATGTACAACATGCCCCTTTGCATTTTGGTAAGTCGCATGCAAAATATGAATCTAATATCTCTTCAGTTAATAATATATTTTCTATTAGTATCATTCTTCAATATAACTAAAATAATAATCAAAAAACTTAATACTAAAATAATATTTTTTCAGACTACAAAAAAGATTAAATAATAAGAAGTAACTTTTTTTATTCTATTACAAAAGAAATATTTGATAAAATAAATATAAAATGATTAAATTAATACTTGATTGATTTTTGTAATTTTTCTACAGGAATTTTGAAAGATGAAACACTTTTATTATTTAATATTTTTAGCATTGTTTTGTGTCAACTCTTTATTTGCACAAGACAGAGATGAAATAATTCTCGAGAATAAAAAAGCAGGCATTTCCTATGAAAGATTCATGGAATCTGCACATCCTACGCCCTTAAGGAACTTAAAAAATGACTATATGATACCTCTTTCTAACGGTGATAATCTTCCTTATTTTTTAAATGTCAACCTTATTGCACCTGAAAGTGAACCCTATGAAATGCAGAATGAATCCTCAATAGCGATTAATCCGATAAATCCCCAAAATCTTATTGCCTCCGCAGTGGATTACCGTGATTCTTCGGCTACATGGATATATGTTTCAAATGACGGTGGCAAAACATGGAAGAACTATAATCTAGGCAGACCTTTCCCCGGTTGGCTTTCATCAAATGACCCTTCTGTTGCATTTGACCCTGATGGGGTGGGGTATCTTGTATATGGTGGTTTTGGTACAAAGAAAGATTCCCTGGGAATAAGTCTGGGAGAAAATGGAGTATTCATATCGAAATCCATTGATGGAGGTTCTCATTGGAAAGCTCAAATTCCCGTTATAGCTCATCAGGGTAAACAGACACAGGATTCTGCCTTTGAAGATAAATATTACCTTTCTATTGATGATTCTCCGACATCACCCTATTATAAAAATTTGTATATCCCTTGGAAGCGTATGATAACAAGAGATTCTTCAACCCAGATTGTATTATCAAAATCCACAGATAAAGGAGGAACCTGGAGTCAGCCAGTGAATGTAAGCGAGCGTCTTACCGGTACAACCGATGATACTACCTGGGGGCAAAGCTTTCCTCTTGCTGCAACAGGTCCTGACGGTACAGTGTATGTTGTGTGGAATTATGGTACTCAACACGGAGTCGGTTTTGCAAAATCATCTGACGGGGGTAAAACATTTACATCACCAAAAATAATTCAGAGATATAATATTTTTGGCGTTGCATTGAACATAGCCGGAACCGGCAATCCTCCTATGTATAGGCATACTCTGAAAGGAGCTATCCGTGCTGAAACATATCCTGTAATAGTATGTGATACAACAGCAGGACCGGGAAGGGGAAATTTGTATTTAACCTGGGCAGGGGACAGAGTTCCAAATATTTATTTCTCCCTTTCATCCGATGGAGGTGATTCATGGAGCAGCCCTGTAATAGTTCACTCCGATACAACAAACGACCAGTTCTGGCAATGGCTGGCTCAGGACCCTATAACCGGTAATCTTGCTGTAATGTACTTCGATAGCAGAAATGACCCGCAAAATATTTTAGTCGAATGCTACATTAGCTTTTCTTCTGACGGGGGTAAAACCTGGATTGACAGGAGAGCTGCTGATGTTGCCAGTGATTTAAGAAGAAATCCTTTCACTGCAAATGCCTTTGCCGGCGATTACAGCGGGCTTGCTTTCTATAACGGAAACATTTATCCTTCATGGGTAGATATGAGAAACGCAGTTACAAACATTTTTGATAGCGATGTCTATTCAGCTTTGATAAATACAAAAACACCTGAACCTGTTAAAAGTATTGCTGCTAAGACCCTTCCTAATGCTCCAACTGAAATATTTGTTACATGGGAACCGCCTTCTGCACGTGTTTTCGGGCAACCATTGGATACTTCGGAATATTTTTATTCATTTTATAGAGACAATAAATTTCTTAATAACTTTTCTTCAAAAGATACAACATTCCTTGATACTTCATTAACGTCTTATCAAAAATATCTGTATTCAATCGCTGTTGTTGCCGGAAGTGATACAAGCGTAAAACGCACTGATTCTGCTTTTGCCGGCGGTGCAAGAAATCCTTCTGCTCCTAAAATCATTACTTCAAGAGGTTCGGCTGACAACTCCGTTTCCCTTACAATACAGCTTCCCACACTTAGAGAGGACAATATTACAGCCCTTGTTAATCTTTCAAAAATAGCGTTGTACCGTGATAACATTCTTATAAAAAATATAGATGTTTCCAAAAGTGATACAGGCAAAGTAATAAGTATCTTTGATACTCTTTCCCAGCGTGGCTATTACAGCTATTATCTTAAAGCCATAGATGCAAATTCGCCTCCGAATATCAGTGCCGCTAGTAATGAAATAAATCTTTATACAGGGAAAATAGAAAGTACATTTTCCGAATCCTTTGATGACACTCTGCCTAAGCATTATCGCAATATAGGTGGCTGGGGAATAACTAATACTTTCTATAAAAGCAGTCCTTATTCGTTAACCGAGTCCCCTTCAGGTAATTATAAAAATAGTTCTACGTATACCTATGATTTATATCCTGTCGTTAATTCCGGGACCGATGTACTAAGGCTCGAATTCTGGCATGCCGCTATTGTAGACAAGACAGATACAGCGTTTATTAATACATCTGATGACTTTGGCAAAACCTGGAAAACGATTGCAAAATTCAACCAATCAGATTATCTACCATGGCAGGATGGTGTTCTGAATAATGATGACTGGAAGGCTGAAATGCTGAAATTAACTGATAAAATCAATGATACAATTACCGTTCGTTTTACACTAATTTCAAATTCATTTAAGAATGCTGACGGCTGGTATATTGACGATATAAGCATTTTTTCTTTGCCATCTGATGTTTCGGAAAATAATCCAAAAAGTGATTTAAAAATTTATCCTAATCCTGCAAATGAGACACTATATATAAATGTGTTTAATAAAGGACACACTTTTGAAAATCTGAAAATTTATTCTATTTACGGTTCAGAAATCAACAACATTAAAATCAATCAAACCGAAAATGGTTTTGCTCTCGATGTATCGGAATTACCAATCGGTGTTTACCTTATTAAATTTTCTGATGCTCAAGGTTCAGTCGGTCAAGCAGTATTTACTGTTTATAGATAAAAA
>JBEKWK010000188.1:0-6675 GCA_049513175.1 FCB group bacterium | reverse complement strand
AGAGGGTCAGGGTGAGGTTTCTAATTCTAAGTTCTATTTGAAAAGGTGAAGAAAAGGCATTTTAACACAAAGGGCACAAAGTATAAGACACACAGAGGCACACAGAGAAATTTCACGCAAAGCTCGCAATGAACGCAAAGTTTCATCAGTAGAAAGTTGAAAGTATAAAGTTAAAAGTTTTTACAACTCCTAATTCCTAACTCCGCACTCCTAACTGAATTAAAGGCATTTAACCGCAAAGGACGCCAAGTTTTCGCAAAGTATCGCAATGTAGGGACAGAACAGTGTTCTGTCCCTAAAGTTGAAAGTTTATCTGAAGTCAGGAGTTGCCTCCTGACTTCTCATGGAGCTACCTGTCAGGCGTTAACACCTAAAGGGAAGGGAATAGAGATAATATAACTAATAGCATATTTAATTATTTTGATTCTACCTTTTAATGAAAACAGATGTTTATTCATCATAAACTTAATAATAACTATTAATTTTTTAATTAAAAATAATTGGAACTATTCTATATTATTTTGCATTTTGAATTATTAATCTTTAACAACTTTAATTTTATTTCCACACAGTTCCTCTAATTCTTCTCTAAAATGCCAATAAAAATTTTCTCCTCTTGCTGTTGAATCGTTGCAGTATTTTATCTCAAAATTATACTCTTTTTTCGAGCCCCCATTTGCTCCTAGCCAGGAAATACATCTCCATTCCATTTTGATAAATGCATAAGCAATCAATTTGCCCTCATTAAAAAATATTTCCCAAACTCGGTTGCAACGGGTTTCATATTTTGATATAGCTGGTACATTTTTTTGTGAATATGAACTCCATTTAAAATCGTTCTTTACTTGCGGTGGCTCATCTTTAATATTATTTAAAACTATAAAACCAGTATTAATGTCCATTGAATCTAATTTTAAATTTTCATTTTTCCCAATTTCAATAATTTGGTTAAATAATTCATGATTACTTTTTTTACAAGAGCATTCATTTCTATATTTTATCGACGAACAAGAATATAATGCAATGACTAATAAAAAAAAATATTTCATTGTATTTTCCTTTTTATTTATTTAATAAATTTATTTTATTTCCTCCCCCCTCAAAACATCTTCTTACTTCTCCACATCCAGCCTTTTTGTGGAGCTTTTGAAGGTGTACATTTGTCTGAACTGTGATTTCGATGATTTTTTTGATTTCCATGATTATAATTTTTTCTGCTTACTTCTTTCTTCTTCTTTCTTAATCATCTTAATCATATAAATCAAATGAATCAAAGTTCAGACAGTTTCCTTCTTCCGCATGATTTCAAGATTGTCGCCGAGAATTAGTTGATTCATTTTTACCACCCCTTGGTCCCCTCCTAAAATAGGAGGGGAGAAAAATTGTATTCCCTCCTAAAATAGGAGGGGAGAATATTTTGGATATAATACTATACGAATTACAAATTACTAATTGTGATTAAATAATAAAAATTCAGAACTCAGAATTTATTTATCTGTTATTCTCTGCATATATTCTATGCCTATTTTTAGTTCGATTGATAAGCCGGGAGCGTGGTAGGATGGCAAAGGCACTGATTGTCCGTTGCTTGTCCATGATTTGTTGTACATTCCGAAAACATCGAGAGAAAGGGAATATCTAACGTTCAAACCGAAAAGCATGGAAACTTTTTTCCTATAATCTTCGGATAAAGTCAGCCTGTAATCAGCTCCTCCACCCAGATTAAATAATGCATTGAATTTGGAAAAGCGATAGCCGTACTTTCCTGCATTGAAAACACCGGGGGAATCAAGCTCTACGTAGTTTCCTTTTATGTCAAGATTTGTCCATGATATACCTAATCCGATAATAGGATAAATTGTGATATTATTTATTATATCGTGGAAGCCCATTGCTTCGAGAAAGCAGGAATAGCTGTTGAGCGAAACGGTAGATTCTTTTTGTACCTGCCTTGCAAATGGGAATCTGAAATCCGTTGAAATTACAATGTTAGGTAGAGGATAAATTAGGAAAGGTATATGATTGGCGGCATAATTAAAGCCCATGTAGAATACATTTGCACGGTCAATTACGGGAAAACCATAATTCCTGAGAAATTGGTTCATTTCATCTATTTCATCATAATATACACCGGTCTTAATGCTCATTTGTGTAAGTAGTTGATAAGGTACTTTTTCCAGAGCCTGTGCAGAAGTGGAAAAGAGAATTAATAATAAGATTGATATTTTGAATAATGATTTCATTTATTTTTTAGGTAATCAACACACCCCTTTAATTCCCCTCTCAAGAGGGGAAAACTTCTTAGTTAGGTTTCTTATCCCTATTCCCCTATCCCTGCTCCCCATTCCCTATAATTCTAACAACTGATAAACGAAAACTGCTAACTGAAAAAAAAAGCCCGTGAACCAAAAATGATTACGGGCTAAAGTTTTATCTATTTTGAATTTATTTTCCTAATGCATGTCTCAAAGACATAATGCCTACAGTGCCGAATCCCATGAGAAATAGTAACTGGAACGGAATAGCGGCAATTTCAAGATAATATGCGGATATACCAATTCCGATAATAAAATAAAGTGTCATAAACAACTCAAAAAACACCGTACCGCTGATTCGCTTTTGTACATATTTTTTCTTCTTCCATTGGTCACCGTCAGTTTCAATATGATATTTAGGTGTGCGTGTAAAGCCTGTCTTTATGTTAAACAGAGCTTCCATAACCGCCTTAGTGTTATTTACGGCAAAACCCATACTGCCTGCTAAAAACAGAGGGAACAGCAACAGTCGCCTTCTCCAGTCAAGATGAATGGCTCTTTGTGCGTACATATAAAACAGAAAAGTGGAAACCGAGGCAAGCACAAACACCGACATCAAAGTATAGTATTCATCGAAGCCTCCGATTGTATTTTTTATTACCACGAGAGGTACATTTAGTAAAGCAACGAGTATTATAAAAGGAAATACGATATTGCTTGTCAAATGGACAAAACATTCTGCTTTCATTTTAAGGGAAAGATTAGACTTCATAACTTTAGGCAGCATCTTCTTTGCAGTTTCTACCGCACCTTTAGTCCAGCGGAATTGCTGAGTTTTGAGTGCATTAATATCGGCAGGAAGCTCCGCAGGAGAAGTTACATCATTCAGAAATACGAACTTCCAGCCCTTAAGCTGAGCCCTGTAACTCAAATCGAGGTCTTCGGTAAGAGTATCTGCATGCCAGTTTCCTGCATCAATTATAGAAGATTTACGCCAGATGCCGGCAGTACCGTTAAAATTAATAAAGAATCCTGCCTTATTGCGAACCTGCTGCTCGATGACAAAATGCCCGTCCAAAGCAAGAGCCTGAGCCTTTGTAAGGAAGGAATAATTTTCATTCAGATGTTCCCAGCGCGTCTGGACACATCCTACATCGGCAGTCTTAAAATAAGGAATAGTCTTTTGCAGGAAATCGTCATTAGGAACAAAATCGGCGTCAAAAATACCTATAAATTCGCCTTTGGCGGTTTCGAGCCCGGCTTTCAAAGCACCGGCTTTGTAACCATCTCGTGTACCCCGGCGGACATGAGATATATCATAGCCTTTTGCCCTGTACTCTTCGACGAGTTTCTCAGCCAATCCAACTGTTTCATCGGTAGAATCGTCAAGAACCTGGATTTCGAGTTTGTCTTTGGGATAGTTAAATTTACAGACTGAACGGATTAACCGTTCGATTACATAGACCTCATTGTAGAGCGGCAGTTGAATCGTAACTACCGGTATTTCTTCGGGAAGAGTAACATCCGGACGGATAATCATGGATGTTTTAAAATAATAGTAGAGCATCACTAATCCGTGGATACCGAACCCGAATAAAACAGTGAGAGCTGCTAAGTAAATAAAAAGTATCAAATATTCCATAGGCGGTGTAATACCTTACCCAATGTTAATAATAAATTATTTTTTTATTGAATTACCAGCCAGAAACAACAGCTAATAATATATCATCTGAAACCTGTTCTAATGCTTTATTTATCGCTATAATTCTATCTGTTGTCGCACTTGCTGACGGATACACACCAAAAGCAGAAAAACCTTTTTTAAAAATCATAAGTTTCTTAACCGCATCAAAGTACTCAACATCACATTGAACCGTAGCTTTTCTTTCTGCTTCAACCTGCCCGGGACTAACAGTCATAATCGTATCTCTTATTGAGCTTATCACAACATTTAACCTTGCGTCGCTGTTCCTGTCAACCAAATTATATGAATGGTCGCTTCTGAATTTGTTAACTAATAGTTGTGTCAAAGTCTCTCTAATCCTCGGGTCGCCAAATCCGCTATTATCATTTATGGGTGCAATATTCAGCGTTTTCAAATGTTCAGGTATTGACCCTCCCGTAAATGAGTAACATCCGCTTAGTTGCACCAATACAAGTATGCAAATTAAGCATTGGTTGTTAATTACAATATTACGGAAAAATGATTTTTTTTTCATAATCGGCTTAATGCTTGATAAATAGACACATCTTCACATCATATTATCAATAAGAAACGGGTTATTCCTCCTTTCAAACCCAATATCCGTAATTGCACCATGTCCCGTAAAAACTTTGAAGTCATCGCTCAGCGTCATTAATTCATTTCTAATCGAATTCAAAATAGCTTTGTAATCACCTCCGGGCAAATCTGCTCTGCCTATACTTCTAAAGAATAAAGTATCGCCGGAAAATACGACTTTGTTTTTATAATCTATGAAACACACACTTCCTTCAGTATGACCGGGAGTATGCCTGACTTCAAGCTCAATGTCCCCTACGGGTATTTTTTCATAATTCGATAACAAGACTGCATTATTAATTGGCTCAATATTAAAACCAAGCGGGAACACAGAATGTTTATTCTGGTCTTTTAGCCTGTAATCATCATCGGGATGTATATATATATCTGCATTTGATATTTTACGCAAATCTGAGGCACCTGCAGTATGGTCCCAATGGGAATGAGTAAGTAATATCTTTTCGATTTTTATACTATCATCATTCAGACGGGAAAATATCTGTTCTGTGCAGTCTAAGGGTGCGTCTATTACTACCGCTTTACTGCTGACATCGTCTATCAGCACATAGCAGTTTGTTGCAACGGGTCCGGAAACGACCGTAATAATTTCCATTTATTTATTGAACATCGAAAATATCTTTACATCAATTATTACGAATACAAAATTAGCTAATTTTAGTTCACATTGTTCAAAATTTATTTACTATTTTGGTTAAAAGATTAGATTGTGGAAAAGTATTTGCAGGATGTAAAATTTGTGTGGGGAAGGGAAATTTGAGTTAGGTAATATCTATTATGATTGGAATATTTAAATGACTTTCATACCAAACACCAATGGTTGTTATAAATTTGGGATTTTTTTAATGCTTTAAAATTTTTTTGCGTTCCCGGAGTTTTATAATTTTGTAAAAATAAATTATTTAATATAGTACAGGAGTTTATTTAATGTCACAACCAATGCATGTAACAGATAGTACATTCGAAGCGGAAGTATTGCAATCGCCGGTACCGGTGATGATAGATTTTTGGGCGACCTGGTGCGGTCCCTGCCGTATTATTGCTCCACACGTGGAGGAATTAGCCGGTACTTATGACGGCAAAGCAAAGGTCTGCAAAGTTGACGTTGACAACAACCAGCAGATAGCTACTACTTATGGAATACGTTCTATTCCGACTTTGCTGTTTTTCAAAGGCGGCGAGGTAGTTGATACCATTATAGGTGCGGTACCGAGAAACCAGATTGAAGAGCATTTGAAAGCACTGCTTTAATTTATAATTAAGAATTTTAAAAAGTGAATTATACTTAATTGAAGTAATGAACTATCGAAAAAAATGAGTGAATTTTATTAAATTCTATTTATGCGAAACAGAAGGTGTCCCACCTAAACAAAAAATCTATTTATATAAATACTTTATTATTTTGATTTCTCCTTCTGTTTCGTTTATTGTTAGTGAAGGCTAAAAGATTACACCTTTCTAATTTTAGTAACCAATATATAGTTTTTGTGTTAATTACAGTGAATTTGAAAAAAATTTAAGGAAAATCAATTATACCCCGGATAAAATATCGTAACAAAATAAATATATATATATTTCCCATAACATATTGAGGTCATATAAATGATGAATTGGAAAAATTCTATTTTCGTTTTAACATTAAGTCTTGTAATTTTTCTTTTTATTTATGGATGCTCGAAGCAATCCTCTAATCCTATAACGCCGCCAACTAACCCGGTGATAAGCTCCCTGTCAAAAATACACGGTTTACCGGGGAGTTCCATGGATATTAATGGAAGCGGTTTCGGTAGTGAGCAAGGTACAAGCTATGTAGATTTCAATGGTACAAAAGCATCGGCTACGGATATTAGTTCATGGTCCGATACTAAAATCACTACAAAAATACCTGCATTGGCAACGACAGGAAAATTGTCGGTATTTGCTAATAATACTAAAAGTAATGAATTAGATTTTACTGTGGATACCATCGTACCCGGAGGACCCCAAATAGATAATATCAGTCCCACGAATTTTGCCGTAGGAGATATAGTTACTATAAACGGCTCTAATTTCGGAAGCATGCAATTAGCGGGATATGTTATGTTTATTAATAAACAGCCGCCTAATGTTTCGGATTATACA
>JBEKWK010000187.1:0-6700 GCA_049513175.1 FCB group bacterium | reverse complement strand
GCATTAATCATATCCTTTGGCAAATAATCCTGGCATAATCCCAAAACGGGAAATATGCTTAAAAGCACTGCCAATGCTATGAATCTGAACCTAAATTTAATCATCCAATAACATATTTTTATGTAAAATCACTAAATTCAAAATTATACAGAATTAATTAGAGAAACAAACACACATTAATTCTGAATTCTGAGTTCTGAATGCTGAATCAAATTGGATGTACGATTTTAGATGTACGATTTTAGATTTAATTTTTCTAATCGAAAATCTAGAATCTAAAATCTAAAATTCCTTTATTCTTCGCTTCGCTCACAATGACAACCAAAATATTATATTTGCATTGTAACCTTTTTCCTAATTAATACACTTATTACCTATATAGGAATGCTTAAGCAAAAATACTGTGAAAATGGCAAGGGACGCTGAGAAATATTTCGAGCTGATACTAAATATTTATTCTGATTTGGAGAGGTTTTCGCTCTTTTTGACGAAGAGCAGACCACTTGCAAAGGAATTGCTCAGTGAGGCTATCAGCAGGGGCTATACGGGTTTTCAGCGTCTGAAAAGCGAGCAGGCATTTTTGAGCTTTATGTTTACCATTATCAACAGAACCTATAATGAATTTAAAAGCCGGAATAAGAGATATAACTATAATGAAAAAATTGAGATTGATGATTTGTATTCAAAAGAATTATCGCCGGAAACTTTGACGGATATAAAAATACTTTATGAAGCAATGGATAGGCTCAAGGCATCTGAACGTGAATTACTCATTATGTCGGAATTAATGGAACTGCCTTATAATGAAATTGCGAATATATTACATATCTCTGTCGGGAATGTAAAAATCAAGGTTTTCAGGGCTAAAAATAAATTAAAAAAGTTATTGCAGGACGAACCTGTCGAAGTGTAAAATAATGATATGAAAAAAGAATTAGAATATATAATCAAGCAGGCACAGAAGCCGGATACTAAAGTTCCTCTTCTTACAAAAGAAGAACTTAAAAATATAGTTGATGACTCAATTGCCAAAAAACAAATTCCAAATAAAATTAAAAGGAGAATAATCATGAGTGGATTCAGTGCTTTAATCATTGCCGGAGCTTTGTTTCTGTCATTACACAGCTCCAAAGATAATGTTAATCAGAAAGATAACAAACAAGAAACAAAGCAAAATGTAACTGAAAAGAAATCAGATAATAGAGGAGAAATTAAACAAACTCCTGTTATGTTGCAAGATGTACCAAAATATTCAACTTCTACTCTGACAAATACTGAAACGAATTCAAATCAGGATGTTATTATTAGAATGGTACCTGATTCAGTACCACAAATAAAGAAAGATGTCAAAAACTACATGGAACCTATCAAAGTAAATGGTATCAAATTTCTGGAATTAACTGATGAAGAATTTGAGAAAGTAGTTCCAAATACAAAACTCAATGACACTACTTTTGCTATTTATCAAGAAATATATCTTGATGATAAACAAAGATTCAAGATATGGAGATTAGATACATTAGGTTATAAGATTGAGGAAATGCCGATTTTAGTAAAAAGATATGTCAAAATTACTCCACATATTATAGGCTTATCTATTTTTCTACCATATAAGAATTGGAAAAATAGTGATTATTCGCGAACTATTAATGTTGGTTACTCTTTTGTTAATAATAAATATGATGGTTACATTTCTTTAATATCTTTAGGTAGTTGTCCACTATTTCATTTTAGCAATAATAATTTGTATAGAGAATTTGATGAATTTGACAGACAAATAAGTAAAAAAATATGGGAAACATATCAAAATAAAGATACAGTCGAAAGAAACCGTCTTCATCAGAAAATGTTCGAATATAATCAAAAATTATTTTCAAATTTGATCCCAATAAAAAGAAACATTCCAAGATTTGGCAAAGGCTATTGTATTTTATGGTTTGTGCCAAATGAAGAATTTCTTGCCGCTTTACCTGAAAGATATTCGGTACCGTTAAGAAAAGAGCTTGAAATAAAAGAAAAATTTGAAAAACAGCTTATTCAGCTTGACGAAGCTTGCAAAGGCTTATCGGAGCAGGAGACTTATTTCGATATTTGCAAGACTCAATCAGGTGCTATCGAAAGCATTACAGCTATTCCGAATAAGGCAGAATCAAACATTCAAGTGGACATTATATTAAAAGATTCCCGAAAATTATATATTTCACTATACGATTTAACAGGAAAACTTGTTAAAAAATTCGAGAGCTACGCCTTGGTAGCAGGTAAACAAAGCTTGAATCTTAATATCGGCAATATCCAAAACGGGATATTTTTACTTAGTGTCCAATCCGATAAAAGCGAAGTAGTAGTGCAAAAAGTATTTATATTATAAAAGGGGAAATTAATGAGAAAAATATTATTTGTATGCTTTAGTTTATTATTAATCGTTCTTTTCTTAGTCCAATCTTCTTTCAGCCAGAAAATTTCATGGCAGACTATTCAATCAGGCGTTACAAATTCAATAATTACATTAACAAAAGACAATGCTAATTCTCTTTGGGGTGCTGGCAATAATGGCACTATAATTAAAAGCACAGACGGTGGTTTAACTTGGAACAAGATAAATATTAACTCTAAAACAGATTTTTGGAGAATTTTTTTTATAGATTCCTTAAACGGTTGGGTTGGTGGTCAGAAAAGTCAGATAGGTTCTCCGACTGATTTTTTATATACTACAAAGGATGGAGGATTGACCTGTTCAGTTCAAAATATATCAGCTAAGGGATTAATTACAGGTATTGATTTTTTAAACAGGGATACGGGTTATGTATGTGATAATGGTGGTAATGTATTCAAAACAATTGATGGAGGCTCAAATTGGCTAAATATTTTTACAAATTCGATTTCCCTTTCCGATATTAGATTTTTTGATTCTAATAATGGAATTGTAATCGGATATTATGGTTTAGCCCTGAAAACATCAGACGGAGGGACGCATTGGAATACATTAAATACCGGAACTTCAACTTGGCTTTATAAATTATTTTGCATAGATGAAAATAATTATTGGGCTGTTGGCGATTCATGTAGAGTTATTTATACCAATAATGCAGGCAATACTTGGGATACCTGTTCATTTTCATCAACTGATGCTTTATATGGTGTTCGTTTTTGGAATAAATCAAAGGGTATTATTTGTGGAGGTGGCTGGTTCACAGGTGGGTCAGTTTATTATACTTCTGATTCAGGCGTATCATGGGAAAAACAAAGTTTGCCCAATAATAAATTAATTATGGACATAATATTTATTGATGGTAATAAATGTATTGCTGCTGGTAATGACGGCACAATATTTCATGGTGATATTTCAACTGATGTATTGGAAAAGGGTTTGAATAATTCTAAAATATTGTTATTTCCCAATCCTACTACAAGAGAAATAAATATTTCGTATTTTTTAAATTCAATAGGAAATGTTATCATTTCAATTTATGATGTTCTTGGATATAAAGTTCAATCCATATCTTTAGGACAAAGAGCACATGGGCAAAATATTGAAAAAATAGTTGTAAATGATTTACCGATGGGAATTTATTATTTGAAAGTAGATAAAGGAACAGGAAACGAAATTTTTAAGTTTATTATCGCACATTTGTAAATTAATTATATATTCGCAATTAAGTAATTAGAAGGTAATAATTATAAAGAATAAAATTCTTACATATAGGAGCTTTGTATGATAAAATCAAGAAAAAGATTATTAATTCTTCTAATAATTTACATATTTTTCATCAATACAAAACTTGTTGGAGGAAATGATTTAATTCGGTCAATAGGATTGGGAACGCTCACTGGAAGTGATATAACATCTGATGGGAAAAAGTTAGTTACTTGTGGTGGAGGTGGAATTTTTATTTGGGATATTATGAAAGGAGACACAATTTGTAGTATAAAAAATAGTACAGGATTTAAACCTTCTATAATATTAAGTAACGATGGAAGTAAAATATTTAATATAACTAATGTCAATGATTCTTTGAAGATCTGGGATATTAAAACTGGAACTTTATTAGGAAATATTATTTTATATAAACTTGGAAATTTTAAAATTAGTCCGAATGGTAATAGATTAGTTTTAAGTATTGATACAAATTTATATGTATGGGATACAAATACTGGAAAATTAATTAAATTTATTCCTGATTTTGGTGGTATAACATGCTTCAATTTTAGTCCTGATGGTGAAAAAATAGTAGGAAATGTCTTGGAACCGAATAAAATATCAATAAAAATTTGGGATACAAATACAGGTAATATTTTAAAAACATTTAATAAAAATGTTGGTATCATTAAGTCAATAATATTCAGTCCAGATGGCAGTAAAATTATAAGTACTGAAGGTGATGGGTATAATTGGGTTAAAGTAAGGAATTCAGATACTGGTGATACAATTTTTACATTTATAAATATGAATCCTTATTTTAATTTTCAATATAGCCCTGATGGTAACTTAATATTAACTGAAAATAATAATCATTCAATAAAAATATTAAATGCTAAAAATGGGTATTTAATTGATACACTTAATGGTCATACTGGAACTGTTTATTCCTGTTTCTTTACTAATGATGGTAATAAAATTATTAGTGGGAGTTATGATTCGACAATAATTGTTTGGGATATAAATACAAAAAAAATTTTAAGAAATCAGAAAGTAACTGGTGGTTATGAATATAATAGAGTTCTTCTTAGCCCTGATAGAACAAAAATAGTCGATAAAGTAAATGATTCAATTTCAAGATTATGGGATATAATAACAGGGAAAATGATTACAAGCATTCCTTTTAGTCAATATGGTACAGCATTCAATCCTGACGCTACTAAATTAAAGGTTATTTCTGAGGATTATGGAACAAGAATTTCAATATGGGATGCAAATACCGGAGATTTTATAAATACTTTCAAGGTATTTACGGATCCAATAAATGAAATTATTTATAGCCCTGATGGTTCGAAAATTGTAAGTTGTAGTTATAATTATATCACCCTATGGGATTCAAACACAGGTTCTTTTTTAAAAACATTTATCGGGCATACAAATGATATTACAAGTATATCCTATTGTCCAGACGGAATAAAAATTGCAAGTGGAAGTAGAGATTCTACTATTAAAATTTGGGATATTAATACAGGTATTGAGATTTTAACTCTTAAAGGGCATACAGGGATTATTACCAGTGTTTCTTTTAGTCCAGACGGGAAAAAATTATTAAGCGGAAGTGATGATGGAATTTTAATAATTTGGGAAGTAAGTTCTGGCAATATATTAAAAACATTTTCTTGTTCTTATAACTATATTCATAGTGTTTGTTTTAGCATTGATGGTGGTAAAATTGCTAATATTAGTGGTGATTTAATAAATATATGGGATACTAATACCGGTAAACTTTTAAAGACAATTAATACTAATAAAGTAGGAATTAAAAGCATTTGTTTTAATCCGGTTGGGAATTACCTCGCAGGTTTAAGTTTTGATTCAACGTTTATAGTCTGGGATTTTGATACTGGAAAAGAAATAAATAACTTGAGTTCTTCAAATATATTAAATACTTGCATTTCTTTCAATCCTGATGGTAAAATACTAGCTATTGGTGGCTTAGGTTTATTAGGAAGTATAATTAATTTTTGGGATTTTAATAAAGGTGTAAAATTTAAAACCTATTCAGGTTATAATTCTGATATTGCTAGTATTTGTTTCAACCCTGATGGTAGATCAATAGCAAGTGGGAGCGATGATGGTACAATTAAAATATGGAAAGTACCTTTAATTGACTCAATTTATGAAAATATTTCAATAAATGTATATCCAAATCCCGGTTCAAATGCTATCTACCTCACTTTTCAACTTCCTAATTCTGGAAATTCAATTTTAAAATTATCTGATTATTTAGGGCGGGAAATAAATAAAATAGATTTGGGATTTTTACAAAAAGGGGAGAATAGCTATAATCTTAATGTATCGGAATTATTACCCGGAGTTTATTTCATTACTATTATAAATGGGATTTATAGGGAGTCATTTAAATTTTTAAAAGAATAAAATAAATAAGAATTACTATTTCAAGATATAGCGAAGAATCCTGATTAGATACGGCTTCTGGATTCTTCACTTCGTTCAGAATGACAATTCTATAGTTCCTTCATATTCCTATAATAATTATTTTTTATTCTACATTCTACTTTTTAAATTATACATTAAGAAAACTCCTAATTCCTAACTCCGCACTCCTAACTGCCTAAGCCGCTCCCGGCACATTCAATCCTTCAAATATTTTGAATAGTTCCTCGAGAGATAAAGAGCCTAAATCGCCTTTGCCATGCTGGCGTACGGCGACATTGCCCGATTCTACCTCCTTTTGCCCGACGATGATTGAGAATGGAATTTTCTTTTGCTCGGATTCGGCAATTTTGCGGTTGACTTTCTCGCTGCGAAGGTCAATTATGGCACGGTAGCCGGCTTTATCGAGGATTTCCATAATTTCATTTGCCCGCGGATGCTGATTCTCTCCGATAGGGAGAACATTGACCTGTATTGGAGCAATCCAGAATGGGAAATTTCCGGCATAATGCTCGATTAATATGGAGAAAAATCTTTCCATAGAGCCGACGGGCGCCCTGTGAATAATTACCGGTCTGTGGGGCAAATTATCCGCCCCGGCAT
>JBEKWK010000186.1:0-6705 GCA_049513175.1 FCB group bacterium | reverse complement strand
CTGACCCTGTTACTGACATACTAACAATCGAAACGCAGAGTTCTTATTATAAAGAATTAAAAATATACGACCTTGTCGGGACAAAGATTAGCAGTGCAAAAATATTAAACGATAAAATAAGTATAGATTTGACTACCTTTTTACCGGGTGTTTATTTCTTAAATCTCGGTAATGAAATTAAAATGTTTATAAAAGAATAAAGATTAATAAATTCACCTTTTTTTTGCAGTCAGGAGGCAACTCCTGGCTGTAGGACAACCCTTGTTCCCAAGCTCCTTTTACAAACCTTGTTCCCAAGCTCCCGCTTGGGAACATCTTGATTTAATTTTTAATTTTTAATTCTTAATTATCACCACCGGCTTCGTCTCTACTCTTTCCCCTTGCTTCAGTCGGATAATGTAATAGCCAGTTCCGAGACTGTGGCAGTCTATTACTTTTTCATTTGTACCAATATTACAATCTTCGGAAGAACTGAAAACTTCATTACCAAGCAAATCAAAAATTGAGATTTGCACTTTTGAAATACAGGTTGATCCATACTTCAATTTAACTTGTACAGAAGCTGGATTGGGGTGGATTTCAAAACCGGTTTGGGTATTATTATCTTGTACACTAACATTGGTAATACCAAGGTCGCTTAGTTTGGCTCGACAGATACCATTACCACAAGTCCCTGCGAAAATATAATCTCCATTTATTATTAAAGCTCTAATACAATAACTCGGTAATCCTAAATTTTTTTCGAGCCAGGTACTACCATTATCACTTGATAAATATATACCTTCGCCTCCGACTATAATATAATTACTTTTAAATATTATTGTAAATATACCTATAGAATTATCTAAGCCGCTATATTTCCAATTTTCGCCATTATCTGTTGATAGATACATCCCACAGCATCCAGTACCTATATAATTGGCTGAAGGAACAATATAAATATTATTTCCTTTTGTTGCTACTGATAGGATGTATAAATTTTCTATCCCTTTATTTTTTGATGACCAATATTCTCCGTTATCAGTAGTTATAAAAATTCCATGATTAGTACCGGCATAAATATAACTGCCGCTTGCTGCCAATGAATATACCATTAGAATTGTATCCGATTTTTGAAGCCCATTATTCTTTTGTGCCCAATGGTCACCATTATCGGTAGATAAATAAATTCCCTCATCAGGCCCATTCCCTATAAAAATATTATTTCCCTTAATTACCATTGAATTGAGATATAAATTAATAATAGTATCAACAGATTGTGTATTATATGGAAGTCCATAATTTTTTTTGAGCCAATTTTCGCCTTTATCAGATGACATAAATACTCCTTGTAAGCCAATACAGGCAAAAATATTATTCCCACTTTTTGCTAAATTATTGATGTGAAGACGAAATCCCTGGATGGCTTTTAATCCATTATTTTTTGGAAGCCAATTATCACCATTATCAGTAGTCATAAAAATACCACCATCAATGCCAACATAGATATTTTTACCATCTATTATAAAACCGCCAGTTATTTCATCATTAACACCAGGTAAGCCATTATTACACGCCTCCCACTGTGCATTGAGAGATGTAAAATTTAATACAAATAGAAAAAGTACTGACAAGACTAAAAAGATTTTTTTGGTTTTCATAATTACTCCATTTTATAAGAAAATGTTTACCTCGAAATTACAACCGGCACACACTTCGTCCCGCTCTGTGTCGAAATCCGAACATAATAGACACCGGTAGACCAGCTTTCGCAATTTATTGATTTCTCCTGATTGCCGGATTCAAAATTATCTCTGCCACTATAAACTATTCTGCCTAACATATCAGAAACAATAATGTCAGCCCAGCCGACAGACTGTAGAGCAAAGCTAATCGTAAACTGTTTGTCTGCGGGTAGCGGAGTAATTTTAATATCGTTTTTCAAAGTTGTAGCATCATTAACCCCGCTAAAATCGGTTTCCCAAATAATTACAGAGCCGTCAAAATTGCCGCCGACAACGTATTTTCCATCATGAGAAAATGAAAGTTCTTCCAAAATTGTCCATACGGTATCTTCATAAGCAATATTATATAACTTGAGAAACGGGTCATAATCATATTTTGCAACTTCTTTTTTATTTTGAAAATCCCATATTTTAATATAATTCTCATTATTATAACAAGTAGCTAAATGTTTATTGTCATCAGAAAAGGCACACATCAGCACTTCACCTGTATCAAATAATCCGATAGTATCGTTAGTTTGAGTATTATAAACATTTACTCCATTTTTTGCATAACTGTAAGCACAAAAGTTACCGTCATTAGAATAGGTGACTGGGAAATTGGGATATCCATAATAGTCAAACTTAGATAAATTCAAATATAATGGATTAGCGAATTTAGTAACCTGTGTCCCTGTTGACATTTTGTAAACTTGCTCACCATCAGCGGTAACAATGCTGATTTCATCAACAGCGGAAAATTTGACAGCAAATATTTCTGCAAGATTTGTTTCTATTTTATATACAAGAGTTTTTCTTTCGATATCCCAGATATAAATAACACCAGCCGTATTGCCGCTTGCTAAATATTTTTCATCATCGGAAAATGCAAGGCAGGTTACAGGGTCGGTATTATCGGTAAAGTTTAATATATAATTATCAGTAGAATATGTTAAAGGTGGAATTAAATAAACAGTATAATTATCTGAGTTTATAGCTATATAATTGTCATTCGGTGATAAAGCAAAGGGATAATACATCCCATTTTGATTGTAATTAGCATCACTTATTAAAGGAGATAACCAAACACGCTTTTTCATTGCTACATCATAAGCCTGAATCCTTTCACCTCCATCTGTATTTTCATATACAAACAAAGTTTTATTATCATGAGAGAATGCTGTTTTAAGGATTTCTCCCCCATTGCATATTACCGGGTGCTGTTCCTCTTTTTCCAGGTCGTAAAAATCATAAAGATTGTCATCAAGTCCCTCTATATAAAGGTACCTGTTATCGTGAGAAATACCTGTTAATTTCTGTCTGTTAAATCCTCCGAGCCCTATAGGAGGGAAGTATTTAATATCTTTTATTATTTTAACAGTATCTCCTGTATTTATTTTTATGAAAATTACAGGAGAATCAAATTCAACATCACCATTAGAACTAAACCAATTTATAATGCAGGTTTCATCATGTGAGAATCCAAAATTGCTGCTTACATGCTC
This sequence comes from FCB group bacterium, assembly GCA_049513175.1. GTDB lineage: Bacteria > Bacteroidota > Ignavibacteria > Kapaibacteriales > UBA2268 > JBEKWK01. Next base: position 3,497 of record JBEKWK010000186.1, on the reverse strand, counting down.
ACCGTCTATTATAGCATCCTGGTAATTATAATCAAAAATTACTTTATTGTTCCTTAAATCATAGACTTTTAGATTATTGACAAGTTGATTATCTATTAAAAGATAATTTTCGCTATTTGATAATCTCCAATCGCCCATGAATGCAGTGCTATCGCCGCTGTAATAGTCATAAAATTTCTCGGTATATAAAATAGTGTCTATATATTTTTGCCCGGTTACTAAATTATATTTCTGAAACCTGCCCGTATCACTAATCATACATAGATTGGCATTAGAATCAATTTTATAGCCCATATCTTCAGAAAAGTTGGGAACTCTTACAAGATATTTACCATTTTGAAGTTCAAACATATAAGAAGTCTCAGGAGTAAGTTCTTCAAAAAAGAATTTTTCATTTGATGAAAATGCTATATTAAAAGTTTGCTCCTTATATCCTTTTCTTACACTATCAAAATTATAAAGTTGCTTGCCTGTATTGCATTCATAAAAATACCCATCTGCCAACATATAATATTTCCCACCCGGAGAAAACTCGATGTATTGATGAAATATATCATTATACGCTCCAATAAAATTTTGAGTTTTTAAGTCAAAAACCCTGATAATATCCATATCCGGAAATACATTACCCCTGCAACTCGTATAAATTCTGTTTATTTCACCAAAAATTTGAATGCTATTATAATATACCGCCTCATTTGTTTGATTACCTCCCATATACCAATAAATATTATCCGAAGCGAGGCTCGGAAATGCAGAAAGGACTAGTACTAACAAGACTAAAAAGATTTTTTTTGTTTTCATGGTAAATTTCCTATGATTTATTTTTAAACAAATTCATTTTTTTTGTCCTTGTTCCCAAGCTCGACTGAGCTCGCCGAAGTCCCGCCTGGGAACATCTTAATTTAGAATTATTATTTTTTTTTAAAACTCCTAATTCCACACTCCTAACTCCTAACTAAAAAAATTAGTAATTAGTAATTATTAATTAGTAATTAAAAGAAACGGCTTTGCTTCTACTCTTTCCCCCTGTTTCAGCCGCACAATATAATAACCTGTCCCAAGACTGTGGCAGTCTATTTCTTTTTCATTCATTCCTATATTACAATCTTCGGAAGTACTGAAAACTTCATTACCAAGCATATCAAAAATTGAAATTTGCAATTTTGAATAGCTCGACGATTCATACTTCACACTGACAGAGGAAGAAGCAGGATTAGGATAGATTAAAGTTTCATTATTTTGGGCATTCTCTTTTACATCTGTGATACCCAAATCGCTGAGTTTTGCTCTGAATACACCACTTTGAGTACCTGCAAAAATATAATCCCCATTAATTATCATATGTCCTATACCTAAATCTAATAACCCGGAATTATGTGCAGTCCAACTGTTTCCATTGTTTGTAGAAATAAATAATCCAAGACCTCCTCCAAAAATATAATTTCCTTTTATAATTATTGGATCAATAAGTGTGTCTTTAAAAGCAAAAAATTTCCAGTTGTCTCCATTATCAGAGGACAAAAATATACCTCTTCTTGTACTAGCAAAAATATTATTACCGTTTATTGCAAAAGTCCCAATTTCTAAATTTATTAATCCATTATTTTTTGCTGTCCAATTGACTCCATAATTAGTTGTCAAAAAAATGCCTTGTTTATTTTGATCCACAAAAATATTATTACCACTTATTGCCATTGTACTAATTCCTTTATTCAAAGTATCTAAACTACCTATTGCTAGAGTATCATCTATCGGTGGTAAAGCATTAGATATTATTACCCAATTATCGCCATTGTCTGTGGACAAATATAAACCTCCAAAAGCAATCGCAAAAATATTGTTTTCGCTAACTATTATTCCGGATACATCAAAATAATATTTCATTGGCCCGTTTTGCAAAAATGGTATTCCATTACTCTTATGGAGCCAATTATCTCCTTTATCTGTGGACAGATAAATACCATCATTTAAAGTACCTACAAAAATATTATTTCCACATTTAGCTATTGAAAATAAAGACTGGCCTTTAAATGCATTTAATTCTCCATTTTTGGGAATCCAATTTTCTCCATTATTTGTAGTTAAATACACCCCACCGTCAAGACAGGCATAAGTATTATTTCCATCTACAATGAAGCCTTGAGATGTACAATAATTTATATCTCCATATGGAATTCCATTATTACATTCTTCCCATTGTGCATTTAGGGATATAAAATTTAATACAAATAGAAAAAGTACAGACAAGACTAAAAAGATTTTTTTTGTTTTCATTTTTTTACTCCTTATTTTATTTCTTAATCAAAATCACTGTTTTCGTTAAACCGTTTATTGTAAATTTACAGATATAATAGCCTGAGGGAACAGTACTGCCGCGGCTGTCTGTTTCTGCCCAATTCAATGCGTAATTCCCATTTTGAAGTCGCCCGCTGAATTGCTGTGATATAAGATTACCTAATATATCATATATTTCGATTGTTACATTCGATTCAACTGATGGACTGTTCAGCGAAAAGTTAATGAAAACATTTGTCTCGAATGGATTGGGGAATGCTGTGAAATCAAACCGGGTATCATTATTTGGTTCCTGTCTTTCTTCAACACCCACAGGAAGCGAGACGGGTGCTAAATTCCTGCTGTTTCCGGCAGTATCTGCCATGTATAAATCTACAAAAGGAGGACGAAGTACCGAAAATTTCTCGGACGATTGACCCAGCCAGAAATCCTTCCATCTTTCATCTGTTAATCTGTCGAAATTTAGCGAGGTATATTCGTAATAGCTCATCACAGGACCGATATAGGCAGAAGGCACACCATCGTTATTGTTCGTAATAATAGTAGCAAGATTGATTGGACCGGTTCCAATGTGCTTCACCCAACCTACTATATTACCATCTGCATCAGTAGGTGAAGTATGTATATCGGCAATTATATAATCTTTAACATAAACATTATTTTTCTCATTATAGAACAAACCTGAATACCAACCATCCGGAATTTTTGTTACAACGCATCCCATGCTATCATAATCTATGTAAATAACAGACCTTAAAAAGCTATTTTCTGTTGTAGTTAATTTTTCTTTTGCAAGAATTTTTTTGGAAATATTGTAAAGCAGTGTTGAAGAATAATTTAAATTTGTCAGGTATTCTGATATTTTTGATGAAAGATTTATTCCGTGTCTATACAGATTCAAACTCATAATATAAGCATATTTATCCATAGCAGTATTGGAATAATCAATACAAGTCTTGTAAAATTCAGGTATAGGCTCAATATAAGCATCAGGGGTAGAGCATGAAAGCTCAACTGTATATGATTGTTTTGCATAGAGCAAATTATCATGTCTTAGTTCTGCGAATGAAGCTAATTGTGTATTTATTTCCTTCTGCCACCATGACGCCGTCTGCATAAAGCCGGGTAAATTAGTACGTTCAATGTCTGTTGGTGAGTTAACTGTTCTAAGCAATGATAACCAAGATGTATATAATGAA
>JBEKWK010000185.1:0-6719 GCA_049513175.1 FCB group bacterium | reverse complement strand
TTTGGACTTACTTGGTGAGGAAGTATATTCGCAAAAATATGAAAGTATAAATAAAGATTTTAATTTAACAATTGATACACACCAACTGCCGGTTGGAGTATATTTGTTAAAAATAAATTGTGTCAGGGATATTTATACTCAAAAAATAATGGTAGAGAAATAAAAATATGAAACAGTTTAAGCTTGGTTTATTATTCTCAATTTTTTGGTTTCTTTTCCAACTTTAATTCTCCCTTACTGTTTGGAAATTTAATAAAATAAAATTTCCTCTTTTTATTTACTTTGTATTTTACTTGGGGAACAGCAAAATTAAAAAAATAATTATATATTGCAATCGTTACACTTGTTATAATTATTAATCCATAGCGAATAATTTTTCTATATATATTAGAATTTAAGTTCTCAAATAAATTAATTTTATTCATTTCCATTGAGGTTTGCTATGGGTCTCTTATCAAAAAGTTTATTCATCTTAGTTATCCTATTCTTTTCTATTGTTGACCTGCAAAGTGCTTGCACATTGAGTGTAATTGATGCAAGGGTATCAAGATATTCCTACCCGGGTTCAATCGAAGAAATGCTCGTTACTGTTCATCCCTTAGGTACATATACTGAAATGTCATTGTACTTAACTTTTTCTGCTCGCGGTTCCGGAGTTACAAATAAAGATTCGCTCGAAATTCAACTTATGTTTGATTTACCCCAAAATTCTATAGTAAATGATTCCTGGCTCTGGATTGACCAATTCATTTCCAAAGCATTTTTAATTGACAGGTGGACTGCATCACAAATTTATGAAGGATATGTAAAAAGAAGAATTGACCCATCTTTGTTTATAATGAAAGACCAGGTTAACTTTGAATTTCATGTTTTCCCTTTGATTCCAACTTTTGATGATACTCTTGACCCATTTGCACGAAGAAGGGTGATGATTAACTATCTTGTTCCTAATACCTGGACAGCTAAAAATGTAATTTCTCTTTTACCTATTAATATATTGAAGGCATCAAAGACAAATCCATCAAAAATTCAAATTACGGCATATACTAATTCAGATTTTGATAATCCGAATTTCCCTGAAAATCCTGATGTTACCTTCCATGTAGTAGACAGTAACGCTTCAGGGAAAAAAATGGTTGCTAATCTGTCTTATGCACAAGCAATTCAAATCCAAAATATAGCTTTTGATTCACCAATGAAAAAAGGTTTATATCTGAATACATTTACAAAAGATAATGAAAATTTTTATCAGATGGCAATGGTTCCGGCATTGGCTCTTGATTTTTCAATATCAAAAAAACTGAATGTTCTAGTTGATTATGATGCTACCAAAACAGATTTGAAACAAATGGATGTTGTTAATAATTTGAGAACCGCCTTGTTAACCAATCTCACACCAAAGGATTCATTTAATCTTGTTTTTTCAAACTTGGATATTTCGCCTGTCAGCCCAAAATGGCTTCCTGCAGATTCAGCTACGATATTGAATACTTTTAATAATTTACCTTCAGATTTAATGACTAATTATAGCAATCTGCCGACACTTTTAGCGAAAGGAATTGAATTTATTAATGTTAATAAGGACAGCGCCTATATTCTTTTAGTATCAAATTCGGACCAGTTCGGCGGTATGGATATAGCAAACCGTTTGATTTCGGACATAAAAAAAATGTTGAAGCCGGGTACAGTCTTTAATGTTGCCGATTTCGGGAGTAAGAATATTTCTTCTTATTCTATTGGTAATATAAATTATTACGGGAATGAATACTTGTACATTAATCTCACTAAATATACCGGAGGTTCTTTAAGTCAAATTAAAAATACCGGTTCTGCCCTGCCAAATTTGTTAACTACATCTTTTGGCAATTTATTTGGTTCAATCAAATCATTTGACCTTTATACAACAACCCAGGATGGATTCTGCTATGGAAGATTCCAGGCAGGCATGACTTCGCAGGATGTATCTTATAACGGAACTATTCTTGAAATCGGAAAATACAACGGCACGCTTCCGTTTGACATTTTTGCTTCCGGTTTTAACAAATCAATTGCGTTTACAAAGAAGCTTACAATTACACAAAGCGATTGCTCTTCACTTGATTTTTCACTTAATACACTTTGGACGGGCAATTATATCCGTTCACTTGAAAATATCACAACAAAGACTAATGATATAAATCTGGAAATTATAAACCAGAGTATTGATAATAGAATTTTATCCATTAATACCGCTTTCCTTGCTCTCGAGGAAAAGGATACAATCAACACTTCAAGTGATGATAATAATGACAACGGGCAGCTTACTATTGTGTCTGACATGGGGAATAACGTCTCTAATATTAAATTTACGGCATCACCAAATCCTTTCAGTTCCGTTTCCAATATCAAAATAGAATTCAGCAATAATGAGCAGAATAATATTAATTCCGTAAAGATATTTAATATAATGGGGCAGGAAGTTAAATCAATTGACTTCAAATCCATTCTCAGCGGAAACACTTTAAACATAAACTGGAACGGCGACGATGCAAACGGACAATTACTGCCCAACGGCGTTTACATACTTGTCCTTACTACACCAAACAACAGATGTTCTTATAGAATTGTTATAATGAGATAAAAATAAGAAAAATAATCTTCTTTTCAAGTCAGGAGTCAAGTCCTGACTTGAAGTTGAATAAAATAGTAAAAATGCTTTACAAATTAATTTTCGATAAGCATTAAAAGTACAAACCACTATTTGAATTTTGTTTATATTCGTATAAATGAATTATTATTATCTTTTTAATATTAATAGTAGTTTTGATTTAATCATGCATGTTATATAAATCATAGAGCTACACAATGATAAGTAAAATATTTATTTGCTTTATACTACAACTTTCTATCTTCCTGTTAGCCATAAGTGACGTATATACGAAGGTTCCTGTTCCAGATCCAACATTCGATATAGGTTATGGTTTTACAAATAGTTTTGATTTCCCAGAAATGAATATTCAACCGGATGGGAAAATTTTGATTGCAAGTAATTTCACTTATTTTAATGGGGTACCTTATGCAAATTTTATAAGATTAAACAAAGACGGCACAGTAGATACAAGCTTTATAGCTAACAATAAATTATCAATTGTTCCACTTATCTTCATAGTTCAACCGGATAATAAAATCATATTGGGAGGTAACAATTTAATTTATAATGGCTACAAATATTTGATTCGCCTAAATCAGGATGGTTCCTTAGATACAAATTTTAAAATTGCTTTTTCAGGAGACCAAAATATTACATCCGCATTAATAGCAAAAAGCGGGAAGATTTATCTTGCAGGACAGATTAAGTTAAATTCTTTTACAAATCCTAAAAATTTAATCAGATTAAATTCCGATGGAACCTTGGACAATACTTATTATTTGGACAATATATTTTATACAGATTATGGCGGTAGCAGAATTGATGGATTAATAGAACAGTCTGACGGTAAAATATTAATAGGGACAAATTTCAACGTAATTTCTGATGAAAATGCACCAACAATTTTCAGAGTAAATGAAAATGGGCTTCCTGATGAAACTTTTAATAATTATGTAAATTTTTTGGAAGGTTCCTTTCATTATTTTTCATGTATGTCACTGCAAACTGATAATAAAATAATTTTAGGGGGAGCATTCTTTAATAATAATCATCAACAAGAATGCCGGCATTTGCTAAGATTGAATCAGGATGGTTCTGTAGACAACTCATTTAAATTTAAAACTTATTTAGACGGATCATCGGTAGTTTCAACTATTGATATTCAAAAAGATGGTAAGATCATTCTGGGAGGTGTGATTTTATTGGATAAAGATTCAATTTATAGAAGTTTGCTTAGAGTAAATCCAGACGCTACAGTTGATACTACATTTGATTCAAATAATAATATATTCTATGGCTGGGTACAAAAAATTATATTGTATCAGGATTCATCTTTGTTTGTTTGCGGAAGTATACAATGCTTTAATAATACTTATGCTTCGGGATTATGTAAATTATTGCTTTATAATATATCAAGTGACAATTTATCTATAGATGTAATGAACAAAAGTAAATATTTTGCCGGTAGTATCATTCCTGTACCATATAAAATTACAGGTAGTTTTGATATTGATAATGATTTCATCGCACAGTTAAATGAACCATCACAACAGTATTACCTATCTTTTAATATCGGTAAAATTAAAGATAATAAATCTGGAGTAATACTTGGTAAAATACCTGATGATATAACTTTCGACACAAATTATACAATAAGTTTAGTAAGCACACATCCTATATTACAAAGCAAAAATAACAGCAAAAACATACTGATTGCCGAATCAAAAATAAATGGAAATTCACAATCCTGTTCCAAATATATCGAAAAATATTCAAGTCCAAATATTTCCGGCGTTGCTCATCAGTGGTCTGTTACAGGTGGCAACATATTGGGTTCAAGTACCAATAACAATATATCTGTTACATGGGGAACTTCAGATTCTGCAACAGTCAATCTGGTTGAAACTCTTACTCCCTATACTGATACCAGTAGAATTTCTCTTCCCGTTAAAATAATGCAATCTCCTATTTTATCTGATATTTTAGGTCTAAAAATTGGATGTACAAATTCTCTATCCATTTTTTATACTACCCGCAAACAAGGGACTTATTCCGAATGGTGTACTTACAATGGTTATCATTCGTATCAAAGCGATACTTCAATCTCAGTAAAATGGCTCTCACCGGGTACCGGTACGGTAACTTTGATACAACATCAATATAATACAGGTTGTACGGACAGTGTTTCATTAATTATCAACATTTATGGTAATCCATTGAATATGATAACAGGTCCCAAATCTGTTATATCAGATTCCATTTATACATATTATGCCCCAGCAGATTCACTCGTAATTTATAGTTGGACGGTGTTTGGCGGAAAAATTTTAGGTCCTTCAGACAAGAGTTCCATTAAAGTAGTCTGGGACACAGTCAAAGATGGAACCATATATTTATTTCAGGTGAATTCAGTTGCGAATTGCAGCAGCAATACATTTATGCCGGTTAATATTTCCCGAAAAGTGAGTGTGGAAGAAGATAATAAGGTACTATTTATTTATCCGAATCCTGCAAATGACATTATAAATATTTCTTTTTCCAACGATAATATAAATATTTCAGAATTACAATTAATTAATCCATTGGGTGAAACTATTTTCATATGGAAGAACCAAAGCCATAATACAAGTTTAAATTTAGATATAAATACTGAAAATTATTCTTCAGGTTTATATTTATTATTAATAAAAAATAAAAATTCTTATATAAGAAAAAAAATAATAATAAAACATTGATTTAATTTGTTTCTTACAAACAATATTTGAAACAGGTATGAAAATAAAGTCCATGGAACCTCTTTTGAAAAATGAATCAATTCATTTCTTTATAACAATAAAGAAGATTTTATTAACAATTTCTATTCTTTTTATATGTAGTACAGCCCTGTATGCCCAATGGGTGGAATGTAATGGAAATAGTGTGGATTTTGGGATTGTTAATACTTTAGTATCAAACGGCAACTTAATTTTTGCGGGTACCGAAGGTAATGGAATATTTTTAACAACTGACGAAGGGTACTATTGGGTACAAAAAAATAAAGGATTAACAAACCTCTATGTTCAGTCAATGATAATGTCCGGGGATATTATAATTGCTGGTACTAAAAACGGAATATTTCTTTCTTCGGATAATGGAGATAATTGGAATCCAAAAAATACAGGCTTAATAAATCTAAACATTACTTCCATGGCTATAAGTGGTGCTAATTATTTAGTTGGTACAGATGCCGGGATATTTGTTTCTTCTGATAATGGAGATTATTGGATATCAAATAATACAGGCTTAACAACCTTGAAAATTACTTCCTTAGCAATAAGTGGCAATAATATTTTTGCAGGTACACTTGGTAAAGGGATATTTTTATCTACTGATAATGGAAATAGTTGGGTGCCCAAAAATTTAGGATTATCAGACCTTTATGTTAATTACATTATAATAGATAAAAATAATATTTTTGCTGCAACATGGAGTGGTATATATCTATCAACAAACAACGGGGAAAACTGGACTTCTAAAATCACAGGCTTAACGAGCATGTATATTATGTCATTAGCAATTATTGGAAACAATGTCTATGCAGGAACAGTAGGAGGTGGATTATTTTTATCTACGGACAATGGAAATAATTGGGCAGAAAAAAATAGTGGATTAATAAATTTGAATATTTGGTCTATATTAATTAAAAATAATAATATTTATGTAGGTACAGGTAATGGAATATTTATGTCAACTGATAACGGGGATAATTGGACAGAAAATAAAAATGTTGATTTGACAAATTATGAAATTTCTTCAATGAGAAAATTTGGAAATAATATATATGCCTGTGCAAATGGCAGGAATTATATGTCAATAGATAATGGCACTATTTGGACTGAAAGAATTAAAGGTTTGCCTAATTATTCTTATCCCACATTTGCTATAAATGGGAATAAAATATATGCAGCATCATATGGTATTGATAGTTTATATATTTCTACTAATAACGGTGAAGAATGGATTTCCCAGAAAACTGGGTTAACAGACAAACGATTTGTAAGATTAGCTATAATCGGAAATTATATTTTTGCCGGAACAGAGCGTGATGGAA
>JBEKWK010000184.1:0-6724 GCA_049513175.1 FCB group bacterium | reverse complement strand
TATTCATAGTTTAAATTATTGGAAAAATAATAATATTTTAAAGCAATCTCCTTTCTATAAAAATGTTTTAAAAGATGCAATATTGTTATAAGTGACTTAATGATTGATTTAATCAAATACAGGATTGACAAATCCAAACAAACCTTTGAAGATGCTATTTATAATTATGATGGACAGAAGTACTCAACATGTCTGAACAGACTTTATTATTCTGCTTACTATGCTGTTACTGCTCTTTTACTTAGTAAAAATTTATCTGCGAAAACTCACAAAGGGGTCAGACAGCTATTTAACCAATATTTTATAAAAGAAGAACTGATTTCGGAAGAAGAATCAATATTATTTACACAGCTATTCGATTTGCGGCAGGAAAGTGATTATGAGGATTTTTCTGAAATTGATTATTCAATAATCCCTGAACTTATACAAAAAACTAAATCATTTATATCTACAATAAATGGATTAATTATATAATTCATTAATCTCATACTATCTGAAAAAAGAAAATTCCTTTCTGTTGATATTAAAATTTATAATGAACTAGGTGTTCCTATTTATGAAAAATATTTTCTCTCGTCAGGTGTAACACCTGACGGAACATTGAAAATTGACACCCGTGATTATGCAGCGGGAGTTTATCTCTGCCAAATCAAATCAGCCAGTTTTGTGGAAACGAAAAAATTTATAATTGTAAAATAAATTTTATTTCAATTATGTTCTCGAGAATCTCTTATCAAATTCCTGTAAATTAAATTCAAGGATTGTCGGTCTGCCGTGAGGACAGGAATAAGGCATAGAACATTCAAATAAATCTTTTATTAAACGCCGGATTTCTTCATTTGTAAGTTCATCTCCGGTCTTTATCGCCGCTTTACAGCTAAATGTAGCGGCTAAATTGTCTCTTTTATTTGTGTGCTCGATTTTCTGATTTTCCTCAAATTGTTCTATTAATTCCTTGAAAGTACTTTCCTCATCTCCCGTGCGAACATCCAATGGTACTCCTTCCAGAAGAAGTTCATCCGGTTCATTCAGAACAAATTGATAGCCAAGATTAGTAAAATCATCTTTCAATTCTTTAATGATAGAAAATTCCGTTGAATTTAATTTAAGCTTGATTTTGAAAAGCAAATTCTGGGAATAAGAAAATTCCCTGTTCATAGCCTTGATAGCCCGCTCATAAAGGACTCTCTCATGTGCGGCGTGCTGGTCAATTATCATTACACCGGATTGCGTCTGGCAAAAAATATATTTATTATGTAATTGCCAATACATAAAATCCGGCTTCTTATGCTGAGGGACATCCTGTGGTCTGAGGAATTGCGAGGTATCATTTTCGGTTTTGTTTTCCTGTGTATCTTTTCCAAATAAAGCATCGAAGGCACTTATATCAACAGGCTGATGATTGCCCTGATGAAAATTTTCACGCTGAAAATTTATATTATCCGGTCTGTTAAATCCCGCACCCGGTCTTGTTCCTACCGGAATACTTTTATCATGAAATTTAGGTTCTATAATTTCACCTGTTTCTTTATTCACTAAGAACACTTCAGAAGATTTAAGGTCGGTTGAAAATTCGATTTTTTCAAAAGGTGAATTTGCTGTCTGCTCTTTAATCCTTATTTCAGGAATAATATTATGCTTTTGCAAAGCCTGTAATACAGCATTATTAATTTGTTTAAATATAACTCGTTCATCATCAAATTTTACTTCTAGCTTTTGCGGATGAACATTCACATCTACCAGCTTAGGGTCTAATTCAAGATTCAGCATAAAAAGAGGGTGCATATTTTTTTCAAGCAAATGCTCAAATGCTGAATAGATGGCATAATTCAACGATTTACTTTGAATGCTCCGTTTATTTAAATATAAATATTGTGCTGAGCGGGACATCTTTGCGAGATGAGGCTGTCCGACAAATCCTTCGATTTTAATGAAATCATTTTCAAGCTCAACCCTGATTAACGAATTAGTTGTCTTCTCCCCTAACAGTTCTGTTATTCTGCGTTCGGGAGATGTAGGAAGAACATTAAATATAAGCGAATCACCATCATAAAAAGTAAATCTTTTGTCGGGGTGAATCAAAGCATACTTCATCATTGTGTCTGCAATGTAGCGAAATTCCGTCAAATTTGCTCTAAGAAATTTTCGCCTTGCAGGTACATTATAAAATAAATTCCTGACAAAAACCTGGGTTCCGTTATCAGTATTACATGGCTCTATATTTTCCTTCTTCATGGGTTCAACAGTCAGTTTCCAGCCGTGTGTATCGGATTCTCTTTTTGTACGGATTTCAATATTTGCAACAGAACTTATCGAAGCAAGTGCCTCTCCCCTAAAACCATAGGTCTTAATGTTTTCCAAATCCTCCGAAGTAAAAATCTTACTCGTAGCATGACGCATGCAGGCAAGAGCCAGGTCTTCTTTTGTCATTCCAATGCCGTTGTCAACGACATGAATCAACTGCTTACCGGCATCACGGACAATAACTGCAAAGGTATCCGCACCTGCATCGAGAGAATTTTCTATAAGCTCTTTCACGACGGATTCAGGTCGCTGAACAACTTCACCGGCGGCAATCTGATTTGCTATGAAGTCGGGAAGTATTTCTATTTTTCGTATTATTTTTTCAGTTTCGGGCATTTATAATTTTTTTCTGTTTTATTTTTAATTAATTTAAGGAATACGTTTGAGGAAAAAAATTCTTTTTATTTATTTTTCAACAATGGCGGAAATAAAGCAGATATTAGATAAAGTTGCAGACTACCTGATGTTCCGCGAAGGAACGGAAGACCTTGAAGGAGAAGCACAGCCAATCGTTACCACAGGCTCTATTGTATGGGGTGTGATTTTGCGAACTGCAATTATAATGGTGATTACTTTCTTCTTGATTGATGTCCTGGAACTCAGGGAATATGCCTGGTTCATGGCTTTTTTACTATGGCTCGGGGCTACCTATCCCGGATGGCGGCAATACCAGAAATTCCAGGAAAAAATGAAAGTATTTAAGGAAGAAACATTATGCGGGCAATGCAGGCATTTCGACAGCACCAGCCAGCTTTGCAAACTTCTCGACGAACATCCCACAAAAGATTACATTCCTTGTGAAGGCTTAAGCTGGGAACCATTACAGAATTTTCCCGATGAGAATTAATTGTTTAAAATATGAAGATTATTATAGAACCACATACTTTGAAAAGAGTCACTGAAAGGGGAGCAAATGAAAATGATATTATTGATGTTATCAATTCAGGATTTAATATAACTGCAAAAAAGGGTAGATTCGCTAAAGCTAAAATTTATGATTATAATAAAAATCGTAATTCTAAATTTTATGAACAAAAAAGAATTGAAGTGAATTACACTATTGAGAATGATATAATCGTTACTATTACTGTTTATGTATTTTATGGAAAATGGGATTAAATATGAAAATAGAATATGATGCTCAATATGATTTACTTTATCTAAGATTCGACGAAACTCCACAGCAACTTGTCAATCAAAGAGTTAACGACCATATAGTTTTAGATATCGGTACGGATGATAAAATTGTAGGTATTGAAATATTAGGAGCTATGGATGTCTTGAACCTTAGTTCTATATTGCCTATTAATTATCTAAATCATCGTCAAGAAAATATTGCTGCAACCTAAAATTATTATTTCACCACCACAAATTTCTTCGTCTCTATATAGCTTCCTGACTTTATCTGGCAGAAATAGACACCCTGCGGATAATCACGTGTATCTATACGCAAAGTATTTTTCAATGTCCCGTCAGGTGTTACACCTGACGATAGAAAATTTTTCTCATAAACAGGAATACCAAGTTCATTATAAATTTTAATTTGAATTGATGCAGAATTATTTTTTGAGAAATTTAGATTCAAGTAGTCTGAGACCGGATTGGGGAATATGGAAAAATTATTTTCTTTTTGATTTTCAGAGACAGAAACGATACCGAGGTCGCTTAATTTTGCTCTAAATACACCATAACCTGATGTACCGGCAAAAATATAATTTCCATTTACAGATAAACTAAGTACACCATAACTAAAATTTGATGAGCTCCAACTATTACCATTATCTGTAGATTGATATACATAAGGACCACCGGCAAAAATATAATTATAATAAGTGCATAAACTATGAACACTCAAATAATAATAACTACTAGACTCAGTTGGTAATCCATTACTTCTTTGAACCCAATTATCACCATTATTAGTGGAAAGGAATACTCCCTTGTCATAAGTTGAAGCAAAAATATTAGTATCAACTGTACAAAGAGAATATATATCACCGCCAGATAAACCGATATTTTTTGCATTCCAATTTTTACCCTTGTCTGAAGATACATATATACCTTGGGATGAGGAACCTGCAATTAAATATATCCCAATAGTAGATAAGCAAAATATATCTGTATAATTGGGTAAACCCGAATTTCGTTGAGACCATATATTACCGTTATCTGTTGATAAAAACACACCACCACTGCATGTAGAAGCAAAAATATTATTTCCATCATTAAGCAAATAATATATACAAAGATGTCTCAATCCGGAATTGCTTTGAGTCCATGTCTCTCCATTATCAGATGATATAAAGATTCCATCATAGCCAACTCCTGCATAAATAATATTTTTATTTATTAAAATACTTTCAATAGACTTAGAGGTAATGCCTGAATTTTTTTGGGTCCAATTATTTCCATTATCATTTGAAATAAATATTCCACAACCTTCAGTACCAACACATACATTACTGCCTTCAGATGATAAATGCCAAATATAGGTATTTATTAACCCAATATTTTTAGGGGTCCAATTATTTCCTTCATCGGTTGTTAAGAATATTCCACCACCAAAATAACCGGCATAAATATTACTGTCATCACTGACTATTCGCATCACTTCAGTACCAAGTATTCCTGTATTTTTTTGAAGCCAGGTATTACCATTATCTGAAGATATAAATATTCCTTTAGTCGTACCTGCAAATATACGATGTCCATTAGAGCATAATGTGAAATCTACTAACGTATCCAAACCTGAGTCTCTTTTTATCCAACTGTCACCATTATCTGAAGAAAAGAATATCCCTGTATAATTTTTACTGGCAAAAATATTATCGCCATTAAAAGTAAGAGAATTAATATTGTTGTATCCCATACCAGTATTCTTTAATGACCAGGAATTTCCATAATCAGTAGAAATAAATACCCTGTCATCACTACTTCCACATATTATTTTACCATTTGTTGCTAAAAGACCAATACCATAACCTTTTAGTCCATTATTTTTTGAAATCCAACTTTTGCCATAATCAGTGGACTTAAATATACCGTGACCGGTGGCAATAAATATATCATTACCATTATGAATAATACAATTAATGTTACTATCAGTCAGACCAGAACTCATAGAATTCCAATTATTACCATAATCAGTTGATAAGAAAATCCCTTTATTTTTTATTCCTAAAAAAATATTATTATTAATAATACAAACTGCAGTAATTCCTAAATTAGATATGCTTGAATCAATAGGTGTCCAACTATTTCCTTTATTGGTTGATAAATAATTTTGATAATCAGTGCAGGTAAACATCAAATTACCATTAATTACCAAATCCCTTATATGTGCTCCATACATGCCATTATTACATGGTTCCCATTGTGAATTGGCAATCTGTGTTATAAAAAATAATACAAGAAAAAATAGTTTTTTCATTTTCTTCTCACAATAAAATTTAAATTTTATAATTTTACAAATTTGAATACTCTTTGCTCTACTTTTACAAAATAAACCCCGGGAATTAGAGAACTAATGTCAATTCTATTTCCCATAGTTGTCATTTGAAGAACCTTTAAACCTACAATCGAATAAATAATTATTTCTCTACTTTCAATTAATTCATTTGGTATTTCAATATAATCTTTTGCAGGTATAGGATAAATTATTTTATTATCTTGATTTTGTTTAGTCTCTGCTATACCTACCGGAAAATCAGTAAGGTCAAAAAGTCTTAAAATTCCATCAGTACCACCTATTAAAAATTTAGTAGAGTTATCAATTGTTCTTATTATAAAATATTCATTTTTATCAATCACAAAAATTGAATCTTTGACAATTTTGCCGTTAAGGTCACGGAGTTGTATAACTGTAAAATCTGTGCCATTGTAGTAATCTATAATATTAATTGCAAGAAGGAGATATTTTGAATCTTGAGTAAATGTAACGTAATTAATATTATTTTCGCATAAACTGTCATAATCAGAAGTAAAAGATGAAGAGAGAGCCATTTTTGAAGTATTCCAAATATAATATATTCCTTCACTATAACCTAATATATATTTCCCATCCTTTGAAAATTGCATACTATCAATAAAAGAATCATAAGGATTTCCATTCTCATCCAAAAATTGGTGAGAATTATTATTTGAATCAATATAAAAATTATATCTTGTTCCTGAACCTACATTATACCTAATATCGAATCTAGATGTATAAGCACAATAAGCAAAATTTTTCTCGTTCAGAGATATAGCAACACTAACAGGTTGAGCAGACTTTGTGAGATTTTTAATTAATTTTCCATCTTTTGTATTTATTATATCTATCACTCCACTATTGATTTCGTACCAACTATCTACCCAACCATGGTTACAGCCCAACCCCAGGATTAAATTATTTTTTTCACTTAATAAAGATATACTTTTC
>JBEKWK010000183.1:0-7641 GCA_049513175.1 FCB group bacterium | reverse complement strand
GGAGCAAAAGGACTGATACTTGTTTCACCGGGAGATAAGGAAAAGATTCAGTTTAATGTAGTTCATCTTCACGATACATTGCGGGACCCGATTCCATTTACGATGCTGCCCGATATGGGTTTTGCTTACATTGACAGTACATTTTTAGTCGAATATAGAATTGACGGGCAGATTCGCTATTACAATGTATCGGCATTATTAAATAATACACCCGATGATATATCACTCGAGCCATTCAAAAATGAGACTGACGGTGAAGTTATATTTGTAAAAATTAACGGGAAGCCTGTAGGCGGCGTTGCCCGTAAAAATGGAGACTTGCTGATTGTAAATGGAAAGAAATAATTTTATAAATAAAATAAATCCATTTTTTCAGTACCATAATTACAAAAGTTTTATTCGCTTTTTGAAGTCCTCGATAGTTTTCTTTAAGCCTTCCTGCCGCTGAATTTTCGGAGACCAATCAAACAAGGCTTTAGCTTTAGTGATATCCGGCTGACGGATTTTCGGGTCGTCGGCAGGCAATTCTTCATAGATGATTTCGCTTTTAGAGCCGATTATTTCTATGATTTCCTTTGCCAGGTCGAACATGGTTATTTCATCGGGATTGCCTATGTTTACAGGTTCAGTCTCATTAGAGAGCAATAATTTATATATACCGTCAATCAAATCATCTACATAGCATACAGAGCGGGTTTGGGAGCCGTCTCCGAAAACAGTAACCGGCTCATTTCTGAGCGCCTGTGTGATAAAAGCAGGAATAGCCCTGCCGTCCTCCAGCCTCATACGCGGACCGTAAGTATTGAATATCCTTACGATTCGTGTATCAACGCCATGGAAACGGTGATAAGCCATAGTAAGAGCCTCTGCAAAACGTTTGGCTTCATCATATACGCCTCTGTAACCGACAGGATTGACATTGCCCCAATACGTCTCTGGCTGGGGATGTTCCAAAGGGTCGCCGTATACTTCGCTGGTGCTTGCAATAAGCAGTCTTGCGTTTTTCTTTTTTGCAAGCCCTAAGGTTTTATGTGTGCCGAGAGAGCCTACCTTTAAAGTCTGAATAGGTAGTTTCAGATAATCTATAGGTGAGGCGGGTGAAGCGAAATGCAATATGTAATCCAATTCCCCTTCAACATAAATATAATTTGTAACATCATGCTCGATAAACTGAAAATTTTTATTTCCTATCAAATGTGCGATATTATCAGGTGAGCCGGTTATAAAATTATCCATACAAATTACTTTGTAACCCTCTAATAAAAATTTGTCGCAGAGATGGGAACCCAAAAAGCCCGCACCGCCGGTAATTAAAACTCTTGCCATTATTTGTCCGTGATTTTAGATTTATTATAAAAGTAAAATTTATGAAAACAAAAATAGCAAAAAATTAGTTTAAAAATTTGAGAGTTTGGTTTAAGATTTATATAAAAGTATAAAGAAAATGTTTAGAGGAAATATTATGAGGTTTATAAGATGTAGCTTAATACAGGGATAACATTTCTTTACACTTTGCCTGCAATGATATACTGCGGCTTTATATTTTATATTAATATTCTATTAAAGCACAAAAGCAAAACAATTATCTTGCATTGATAGCTGCTTCTACTTTATCAACTCCTAAAGCTCCGTAATCAAAAATATGCTTTTCTCCGTTTTTCATATTGACTATCACCTTTTTGCTCAGGAAACTCTTTGTGGTTTCAACATAGGTAATGCTGTCCTTCGGGAGAATGGAAACTCCCAATGAATTTGGAGCAAAAGGAGAACTCGCGACAAGTGTACCAAGAACGGTAGCTTCGTATTTTGCTTCGTAGATGAGACGTTTGTTTGTTACGGTCAGCTTACCGTTGTATTTCCCGCCATAAGGAGGAACATACATAATTGTCCATGTGTCAATTTTGTTTTCGCCGGGTTCGATTTCGAAATTGCCCATTTAAATCACCTCTTAATTGTTAATAAATTTGCTCTTTAAATTTAGAAAGCTATAAAATATAAATATATAACAATAAAGTTGCAATATAATGAACTTTTTAAAACTTACAAACCATAATATTTACGTTTTATTTTGATTTGAGATTTTGGAATAGAATAATAAAAAATACCATTGGTTATCCCAATGGTATTATAAAATTTTTTTATAATTAATCTCAGTTAAATTCTTTGTCAATATCTGCATAAAGCGGGAATTTTGCAGTAAATGCTTTGACTTCTTCCCTAACTTCTATGATTACGGATTCGTTTTCAAAATTAGTAATTACTTTGTCTAATAAATATGCAATATGCCGCATGTCATCTTCTTTCATTCCACGGGTGGTCATAGCAGGAGTTCCTAAACGAATTCCCGAAGTTACCAGCGGCGGCTTGGGGTCGTAAGGCACGGCATTTTTATTGCAGGTGATTCCTGCCGAATCGAGGGCATTTTCAGCCTGTTTACCTGTCAGATTTTTATTTATTAAATCAACGAGCATAAGATGATTATCCGTACCTCCGCTGACTAAATTATAATCCTTTTCGAGCAGGGCATCTGCCAATGCTTTTGCATTTTTAATAACCTGTAAAATATAAGTATCGAATTTATCTGTAAGACATTCACCGAATGCCACAGCCTTTGCGGCAATTACATGCATTAGAGGACCGCCTTGCATTCCGGGCATTACCCACGAATCAATAATTTCGCCCATTCTTTTTACCCTGCCTGATTTTGGTGCAACTATACCAAACGGATTTTCATAATCTTTTCCTAAAAGTATTATACCGCCTCTCGGACCTCGTAAAGTCTTATGAGTTGTACTTGCAACTACATGACAATATGGAAGTGGATTTGTCAGATAGCCTTTGGCAATTAGTCCTGCGGGATGGGCAATATCCGCAAATAAAAAAGCACCGACTTTATCTGCTATTTCTCTGAAAGCTTTAAAATCAATATCCCGCGGATATGCTGACGCTCCAACGGTAATCATTTTAGGTTTATGCTCCAATGCAAGAGCTTCCACCCTGTTATAATCAATTCTGCCGGTTTCTTTATTCAATTCGTAGGGAATAAAATTAAAAAATTTACCGGAAAAATTGACGGGAGAGCCGTGTGTGAGATGACCGCCATGAGCGAGGCTCAATCCCATTACCGTATCGCCATGCTTTATAAATGAAAAATAAGCCGCCATATTTGCCTGGCTGCCGCTGTGAGGTTGGACGTTTGCATATTCGGCACCGAAGAGTTTCTTGACTCTGTCGCGGGCAATGTTTTCGGCGACATCCACCCATTCACAACCTCCGTAATAACGGGCGCCCGGATATCCCTCTGCATATTTGTTTGTCAGTATTGAACCTTGTGCCTCCATCACCGATGGAGATGTAAAATTTTCACTTGCAATTAATTCGATTTTTTCTTTTTGCCTGGTGTATTCTTTTGCTAAAGCAGTATACAATTCCGGGTCTGTTTTCTTAACTCTGTCGTACATTTCTAATCATCCTGAAAAATTTTTTAAACATAAATTTATTTTGTAATAATTACAAATTCAAATATATGATTTTATCTTTGAATGACTAATTGATTTGTATAAATTCTGTCTTTGTAATTATATTTAACAAAATAAATTCCGGGTATATAATTGCACAGCGAAAGAATCACAAGCTCTGTCTCTCCATTGTGTGGTGCGATCAAATCCATGACTTTATTTCCTTCAATATCATAAATCGCAAGCTGTGCTTGAGGAGATTGAATACTCTTTGGAATATACAGAAATGCATTATTAGCTGACGGATTAGGATAAATAAACAAATTAGATTGAGTCCCATTTATTGCATCCGCTACATCTGTCAGTGTGAAGCATGTAACTTGACCGGATATGGCTTCTACGGCACATACATAAGAATTAGAAGAAACTATATCGAATTTAAACATCCAATAAGGAGAATCAACCGTAAGACCCGGAGCATTATTATTAATGCTTAATGCAACCATTGATGGATCGGTATTTGGATGAGCTGTTGCAAATGTTTGATATTCAGTACTATTTTTCAAGTCCTGCAACATTACATCACTGTCAATCCAGTTTACGCCGGTCAAAGGTTTGTTTGGTTTAAAAGGTAAACGGTCGTAAGCTGGGGGTTGAGGGACTACGACTCCGAAAAGAGTACCTAAGGTTACAGCACAAAAATTCAATTCACCTGTTGATTTAGAATGAAAAATATACAACCACACGTTTGAAGTTCCGTTGCTCATATCAAATTTAATTTGGACCTGGACTGTAGTATCAACTGTTCCGATTCCCCATAATTCGGGATCAGTTAAAGTGGTCGTTGCCTGTGCTTTGCTGAGACCGTCGGAAGCCTTGAAATTTTGTGCAGCGAGATTGAGTGTCAGAGATACTGTGAGTAATAAAGAGAAAGTAAAAAATTTGTACATTATGTTCTCCTTTTGATTATTATTTATAAATTTTTTTAATTTCATTCCTTAGATAAATACAGACAAATATTTTTTAAAAAGATTGTAAAAAAATATGGGAAAGAAATTATTAAAAAGATTAAATATATTTAATTTTCCCCCTTTTAATACAGTGTGCATCTTTCGAAGTCCATTTCGCATTTGAAGTGGGCAATTGGTATTTGCAGGCTTCTTGCGGCAATTTCGATAATAAAAGTTTTTAATTCAGGGTCATCTAAGTTAAGATGTAAAAGTACCGGAAGATTTCCGCAGGAAAAATCCTTGAAGGAAGTTGTGCAGGGAACCATTTTGTAAATTGACAGGCGGCTGAAGCCGATTTCGGTATTAATAAGCATCCATCTGGCAATCCAGCCATTAATGATTGGCAATGGGTCTCCTTTGAGCATATGGAATTTTTCGAATCTCGCTTTGAATGCTTTTTCAATCCCCTCGACACGAAGACGCGGTATATTGTCCAATCTTTCTTTCAATCTGAATACAAATAGTTCCATAGAGGATTTGAGCACATCTTTCAGCTTAGTTTCGTTTGTGCTGAGTAAATATTTATTTAAATTATCATTCCTCAAATTGTCATAAGACCGGATAGCTTCATTTATTAATTTGTTGTTGAAGGGCAATTTGCTCATACAGCACATCAATTCTTTATCGTGAAATGACCTGTAATAGCTGATTTTTATGTTTGATACCGGGAATACCGTTTGAACAGCTTCTTCGATATATGTAGAGCCATTTGATATAAATGTTGGACATATTAAATTTCTCCTGTTCAGCCTGTCAAGAAGCTTAAGCCAAACACTTGATGACTCCTTAGTATCTAATTCAAAACCGAGAATCACTGTTGAAAGAGTATCAACGGCGAGAGCAAGGTACATCGAATTATTCCTTCCGTTATCGCGGTAGCAGGAAAAATTCAATCCAATCAAATACAACATTCTTGGTTCATGAGTTTGTACGCAGGCATCTATGTAATCTTCCCAATGTGGGCATCCTTCGAGAAAACTTCTGATTTTTTGATTGATGCGAAGCGGCGAGCTATGATAGACATTAACTAATTCTCTGTATGTTTTTCCTGATAAATAGGCTTCAACTACTTCAGATAAATTAGGACGCTCGACCTCGTTTTTTTCCATAACCCAGGTTTTACCGCATTTACGGCATCTGTACCTTTTGTTACCTATTGTAGTATGTCCGTGTTTGATAACTTTGGAACTTTTACAATATATACATAATATTTTTTCTTCTTTGTGCATTTTTTAAGTAAAATAAAATTATCATATAATTACTATATTGAGTAATTGCAGTCCTACTCTAAATATTTACCATCTTCAGAAAAATTATCTTTTAATTATTTTTCTTATTCTTTATGTCTTTTGGAAAAATTGGTAATACGTATATTCTAATATAAAAAAAACATTTATTATACAAAACTAAAGTTTATGTTTTTTTTAAATTATTCTATTTCCAAATAATATGTTTTGTAAATTTATATTTAACAATCAAGGGAATTAGTTTTAATTCAAAAATTTTATTTTTTTTTGAAACTTAAAGATAAAACCATCGTATTAATAATTGTAAGTCCTCTCCGGAATTAATATAGATGAAAAAGCCGCAGGTCATTTGAATTGTTGTTCCTGCGGCTTTTTCTTTATTAGTAATTAGTAATTCTTAATTAGTAATTAACTTTCACCCCCATGTATCGCTTATAGTACCGCCATTTTTTATTTCCGACAGATATTTATAAATCTGGGTGATATGAGCTTTCTCAATCCTGATTATCTCGTTCAAATCAGTACTTGAGCCGATTATATCCCTAATACCAAGGTAATATAAAACTGTAGCCTTTTCAAATTCAAAAGCCTTCATAAGAATCTCACTTGGTTTCAGGCTTGTGTCAACTGCCTGCATACCTTTAAAGTATGCAGAAATATCAACATCATCCAGGAACTGAATATCTATATCACTTGCTCTATAATCACCTTTCAGTAAGTTAAGCATATCGGTGAATTGCCTTTTGTGTAATACTTCATCTTTGGCAAGCAACTCTATTACTTGTCTTAATACATTATTAGCCGAAAACTTATGAGCTAATTCAGAGTAAAATGTTATTCCCAAATCTTCCGCTTTAATCGCTATCTCAAGCACATTCCTTATGGAAAAACCCTTCATCACATCTCCCGTTTATTTTTTCGAGCCTAATACAAATATATTAGGTTTTGAAATATATTATTATCTTTTATTCTGCAATATAATAAAAATAATAAACAGCATAATTATAAATTGCTCAAAAAGATACTTAAAAGTAAATGAAAACTTATTACACTTTAAAATTACAAACGATTATTCTGACATTATTAATTCTTTTCTCTTATTATATCCCGATTTATGCTGTTACTTATCGTCACGTTATTCCTTCGGATTGTGCTGTACCGGTAACGGCTACATCACAGAAGAGTCCTCCCGCTATTATCTTAAATTGGAAGAAAAATGATATTACAAAAAGCTACCAAATAATGCGAAAATTAAAAGACGAACAATCATGGTCTGCCGCTTTGGTAACCTTAGACAGTACTAAAACAAGCTGGACCGATGTGAATGTTCAGTTGGGAAATGCTTATGAATATATGATTGTTGCAAATGATTCTGCTATCGTAGATTTTAATTTTGGTTATGGTGATACTACATATCCGACTACGGTATATGGTTACGGATATGTTTACGCAGGGGATGAGCTTGCACCGGTAGAAAAGCAGGGCAGACTTATTCTGCTTGTTGACACTACTCTTACATCAACCTTAGCATTTGAGATAGGGAATTTGATAAATGACATGATTTCCGAAGGATGGGAGGTTGTCGAAAAGGTCGTTCCGAGAACAGAACCATTCGACGGGACGGCTGTTAAAGCCATAAAAAAAATTGTTATGGATGAATACAATAAAGATAAAATCAATACCAATACCGTTTTCATACTCGGACGCGTAGCCGTTCCTTATTCAGGTGATATAAATAAAAATGGTGGTCAGGTGAACGCCACTGATGCTCATCCAAATCACTGCGGTGCATGGCCCGCCGATGTTTATTACGGAAGTACCACCGAATCGGACTGGACTGATTTTAGTGTAACAGATACTCTCGGGGATTATAAGGATAATCATAATGTACCCGGTGACGGAAAATTCGATGTAACTCAATTACTG
>JBEKWK010000182.1:0-6835 GCA_049513175.1 FCB group bacterium | reverse complement strand
TATTTGTTTTGGGTATCAGGCGCGAACTTGAAATACAAATCTCTTGAGTCAATCTTCTTGTTCTCATTTGTAAGAAATGAGAGAAATATTTCGCCTTTGTCATTCCAGATTAAATCAGTAGGGTAGCCGTTCCACATTTTATAATTTTTCAGCTCCCAACGCAAAATGGAAGCACCTTTGTTTGAAATCATTATCTTACTGACGTCGGTTTCAATCCTGATAATTTCATCATTTCCTTTTGTGAAATCGGTAAAGTATTTGCCGTATATTTCTTTGTTAGCTAAAGTGTCATTTGTTAATGATGCAGGTATTGAAGTGGTATCCTGCTCTTTTGTTAAGGAAGTATCATTAGATATCGTGCTGCTTGATTCGGTATTGGTTTTAGTATTTTTCGGAATAGGTCTTTCGTTTAAGGAAGAATAGAACATCCAGACAATGACAATTATAGCAATCAGTACAAATCCGAGTATTGTGCGTTTATCCATATACGTTACTTTATTTCATTTAACAAATTGTTTTTAATGCCATGACCGCAAATATCCGGTACAGGGTCATAGCCTCCCTTATGAAAAGGGTGACATTTAGTAATTCTCTTTATAGCAAGCCAGCCGCCTTTCAGAATTCCATGCTTTTCAATTGATTCGTATGCATATTCGGAACAGGTCGGATAAAAACGACATGATGAAGGGAATATAGGTGAAATGACTCTCTGGTAGAATCTAATAAATATCAGGAATATAACTTTCAATTTCTTATTCTCATGCTTTGTAAAATCCAGGATTATTGGCTTTATTCAACAACTTCCTTACAACAGGTTCAACATCTTTAAGATGTATTAATCCCGGATGACCGGGAGAAGTTTTCCAACCAACAATCAGGTACTCAAAAATTTTATTATAATCTTCAAATTCTTTAAATGATAATTTAATACTTTCTCTAAGCAATCTTTTAATCCTGTTTCGCACAACTGCTTTCTTCTCGGTTCTCTTTCCAATGACAACAGCATAATAAGTAATTAAATCATTACTCACGGATTCAGGCAGTTTCCCACGAAAACAAGCAATTGCAGATGCATCCTTTTCGTAAAATCTTTTTCCCGATTGATATACTTGTGAAAATATTTTTTTACCTTTAATTGGCTTAAGCATCGCATTATTCAGTTAAATATTTTCATCAAATAATATTCAACAATCATAAAATAAAAAGATGATAGCTACTCCAAAAAAAATACTTATATAGAGAAACTCTCATCCTGGAAAATTATTCATAACAGTCGCTTTAAAAATTAAAAAGCTTATGCTTTTTTGTTCTCATCGCTGACTGTGAGTTTGAGCCTGCCTTTAGCCCTGCGGCTTGCCAAAACTTTTCTCCCGTTTTTTGTAGCCATTCTTGCCCTGAAACCATGAGCATTTAATCGTTTCCTTCGGCTTGGCTGAAAAGTTCTTTTCATGATTTATTACCTTTATAAATTAAAATATAAATTATCTTCTTAATAAATTGAAATTTAGAGAACTACAAAGATAAAAAATATTTTTAATAAGTTTAAATATCTTTTTTTGTTTTTATAGGGAGCAAAATGGCAAGTAAATAAAATATCAAGATATTACAAAAAAGAATCATCTCTGAGGAAAACCAAAATATTGTTAAAGAATACAATTATTATCAGAAGAACATCTTTTGATAATATTAAATAAAATTACGCCACCCTCCCAACCCTTAAATCAAAATCTCTTCTGGCTTGTATTCTGTCTTTCCCAACTCACATCACCTCCTTTAATTTCATTGTTAATAATAATAAACTATTTATTACTCTGAATAATAATATTCTGTTTCCACTTCTTCAATAGGTTGCGGGATAATTGCCGACCTTGATTTAAATCCTTTTAATAATTCTTCCTGCATTTTTAATGGGAAAACACTAATTAACTTCACACGGATTACTGATGGCATTTCTCCAAGTTGGGTTGCATAGGCACCATCAAGCATTACCTGCAAGAGTTGCATTTCTTCATTATGTAAAGTTCTAAGCTTATCACCAAGGGGAAGCCAAACAACATTAGCCATAAAAATACCCCACATTGTAGCAATAAAAGCGGATGCAATGTGGTGAATCAAAACATTCGGTTCACTCCCTGCTGCTGCAAGAGTAGCAATCAGACCCATCACGGTTCCTATGATTCCCATTGTGGGTGAATATCCACCCATTTTTACGAATAAACTAATATTAGAAAGATGTCTGTCACTAATATAACCCATTTCGGTTTCAACTATTTTTAAAAGTGTATCAGGTTCTGCACCATCTATACAAATTTCAAACATCTTTTTGAGAAACGGATGCTTAACATTTTGAAGCTTTGCATCCAATGCGAGAATACCCTCTCTTCTTGCAACAGTTGAGAATTCTACAATCTGATATATTATTTCTTTTGTATCATATTGCGGTGGTCTTATAGCAATACCGATTAATTTCGGTATTAAGGAAACTTGTTTTGCGGAAGAACCTGCCAGTGCTGCGGCAAAAGTACCTCCAAAGACAATCAGCATTGCAGGCAGCATAAATAAGGCATTAACCGAACCGCCCTGCCAGATAAATGCTCCAAATATTGCCAGGGAACCAAATAATATCCCTATTAATGTACTTGTTTTCAATAGTAGAACTTTTTATTAATGAGTTGATTTTCTGTTTATTATAATGAATATACTATCAAATATTCAATTTAATATTATAACGTGAGAAAATCAAATAATGTATTCGACATTAATTTTGAACCTACCTGAAGAGAATATTGAAGAGCAATATTATCCTGTTGTAGATTTATTGAAGTTTTTGCAACATCAGTATCCTCTAAAGAAGACCGGAATCCATCCAGGTTTAAATTCTGATTAGACAATTGGTCAGATATTGCCTGTAAGCGGTTTATTTTTGACCCGTTGGTTGCAGATGAAGAAGTTAAATTATTATATAAGTCATTGATTGACGAATGTAAATTTCCGATTTTATCAACATCACCTGTTGTCAGTGTATCATTTGTCTGCCTAACTGAACCGTCACTATTATAAGTAAGAACATTATATAAATCAACAATCGGTTTGAAAAGGTCTTCACCGTTTGTCCCGAAAATATCAGTAGCTTTTGTATTAATTACTTCAGTGGAACTTTTATCGGTTTGAACCGTTCTGTCATTTGTATTCCCTTTGAAAATTACTCTTAAACCGCTTGGATTGCTTGCAGTGGGAGCTTCCGTTATAAGCTCAAAAGGGTCATGATTAGTTCCGGGAGGATTATTAGAGATTGAACCGGGTGTTGTTTGTGTTCCTGAAAATAAATATTTCCCGTTATAATTTGCGTTTGCTTCTTTTACTAAATCTTCAAGCATGCCCTTTAAATCCGTTCCTAAATTATATACATTTGTGCTGAGTCCTGTGTGGGTCGCGTCTACAGCCTGCTGAAGCATATCAGAAACAGTAGTGGACATTGAACTTAATTGGTCATCTACCGTCTGCATTTCAGACATAGAACTTTGAATATTATTAATATATGTATTATTTAAATCAATTGCATTAGTAAATGATTTAGAATCCACTAATCTGAGTGGGTCATCGCCTATATTTACAATATCCTTCCCGGTTGACAATTGGATTTGCTCCTGAGCCTGCCGGTTTTGAATATTTTGTAAAGTAGTCTCATACTGTGGAATTATTGAATTTTGTGTTATTCTCATTTTTTCTTTTTTATATTATTAATTAAAATTTATTTACCTAAATTAACAATAGTAGTCAAAATTTCATTTGTAGTATTCACTACTCTTGAAGATGCTTCAAATGCTTTCTGAAATTTAATAAGGTTCACGGCTTCCTCATCAAGATTTACTCCCGTAACAGAATCGCGTTGATTGGTAAGCTGGTCCATAACAAGCTGGTTTGCACTTTTACCGTTTGTTGCATCCTGGCTCATTTGTCCTACTTTTCCAAGAAGTTGTGTAAAGGAATCGGAAGGTGTCGAACCATTCAGAAAGGTTGTATCAGTTGCAATGTTTGCTATTTGCAATGCAATAGAATTATCACCCGGCTGTCCTGCTGCACTGGCGATTGGTATATCCCGCGGTTTGTCTAATACATCACCCGAAATTTCAATTGTTGACGCAGTTGCCGGATTTGGGTAAGGTTCAAAAATTCTCCTGCCCGGAGGATTAGGTCCTGCATCATCGAGCCCGTAACCACCTGCACTAATACCGTTAACCTTAGTTACAATCGCATTTGCAAAATCATTCAATTGAGTAAATAATGAAAAACTATTACTGCTATCCTTGTCGTCAAGTGTAGTATTATAATGCTTCATCAATGACATCATTTCTCCAGCCTGAGGAGAAAGAACTGTTTCAGTATTTGTAGTAGGGTCAACCCTTGAGAGCTGTAGAGTCCTTTCCTGAGTAACAGCGTCTACATTTTCATCAACCTTTAGTTTTGCAAATGAACTTCCGGTAATCATATTTATACCGTTAACATATACGTTGACCATTCCACTATCACCCTGTGTGACAGAAACTCCTGCAAGCTTGGATAAATCTTCCAGTTTCTGCTCTCTTTGGTCAATATATGTATTAGCTGCGTCTCCTGACTGTGTAATTGAAGTGCTGATTTGTTTATTTAGCCCGGCAATATCAGAAATTAACTGATTCGCTGTATCAGCATCAGTGTATAAATCCTTTGATACACCTTGCCTGATATCGGTCAATTGTTGTGCTGTTGAATGGAATTTATCAACCATTGTTTGAGCCGAACTAAGCAAATTATTTCTCGTAGCAACATCTTCGGGATTAAGGGAAACCTGTTGAAAAGCATTAAAAAAATTCGACACTATTTCATTTAATCCTGAATCAGATGGCTCGCCCATAGCCGATTGAATACTTTGGAAAACTTTTTCATCTTCATTATAACTCGCCTGCTGGGCATCAGATTTTCTTATCTCCCTGTCAAAAAATTCCTCCCTGTAGCTTTGTATTGTATCAGCAATGACGCCGGTCCCAAGAAATCCCTCATTTATTTTTCTGGGGTCCGTCTCCTTTAAAAGCACTTGCCTTCTTGCATAACCGGGAGTATTGACATTAGCAATATTATTGCTGGTTACATCAAGCCCGATGCTTTGTGCCATTAAAGCACGTTTCCCAATCTCAAGCGATGAAAAAGACATTTATACCTCTGATACTTCCATTTCTAATTTTATAAATAATCCATTTATTTAAACCGTTACATTACAAACCTGGTTAGAGCCGTTTGTAAAGAACCCTAAAATTTCACGTACATTCTTTCTGGCCCTGTTTGCAAGTACCCTGTTTATTGTATTTTGACTGTGAAGCTTATTCACCATGTCTTTCATTGACATTCTGATTTTCTCAAGTTCGGTAACTTCTTCCCTTGGGAATTTTTTTATAATGGATGATAAATACAAATTCGTTGCCTCCATTCTTGTTATCCCAAATGATGTCATCAATAGCATGATTCTTTTATCCTCAGCATTTCTAAGATTTTTTTGAATTTCAGCCTGATAAGATGTAACCTTTTCAAGCTGAGGAGTATTGAATTTAATCAGAGCATTCTGTTGTTGCTCTGAAAGAGATATCAATTCCCTTAATAATTGCTCTTCATATTTTAAGAATGTCAATAATGTCGAAAGCATTTTTCACCTATAATAATTTTTTAAATTTCTTCAGTATTCCCCTGGAACATTTGTATATAATTTTTCACTCTGACAAGATAAGTTTGAGTTTCCTTATATGGTGGTACGCCATTATATTTTTGTACACTACCGGGACCCGCATTATATGCTGCAAGAGCATAATCAAGATTACCATTGAATTTATCAAGCATTTGCCTGATGTATTTTGTACCACCCATAATATTTTCTTCCGGATTATAGGAATTTCTTACACCTAAATTATCGGCAGTTCCATCCATTAACTGCATAAGCCCCTTAGCTCCGGCGGTAGATTTTGCATCAGGTTTCCCTGCGGACTCGGCACTGATTATAGCTTTAATGATATTAACAGGAACATTATATTGTTTGGATGCTTCAGTAATAATGTCATCATAATTGGAAATCCTGGTTTCAAGCCTTTGTTTGAAATCCGCACCGATAGCCGCATGTTTGATTGTTTGAATATTTGCTGTCCTCTGTTTAATTTCAGTTGCAGCTTTCTTGGGTAATGTTGATACTTGTGTTTCAGAGGTTATAGGAGTCAGTTTCTCCCCACCGGTCAACTGAGAATAAATCATTTCTGCAATACCCATACCGGTACCCTTTTGAGAAATTTCATCCGAAAGCATTAAATCTGAATAATCATTCAAAGTATCGGCGCCAAAACTTTGTTCGGCTTCCTGTTCCATATCTTTATCAAGCATTCCATTCTTCATTTCCTTAAGCATCATACTAAGAAAAATAGATTCAAAGCCCCGTGCCGCTTTGGCATATTCAGTTCTGTCCTGGTCGGTTAAAACCTTTTTTTCTCCGGTGGTTTTATTCAATGTTGAAATACTTTCAAGCTTTTGCTGAAGCAAATTAACCGAAGGCTCTAAACTCTCTATTTTAATTGTATCATCCATTCAAATTTTATATTATTGTATTATTAGTTCTCCCTGCAAAGCACCGGCTTCTTTTAGTACCTGGAATATTGCAATCAAATCACGCGGTTTTACTTTCAATGCATTCAAAGCATTGGCTATATCCTGTACCGTCGGAGGCGTTCCGTTTACCTGGAAAGGTACAGCAGGATTAACATCCTCTTGAGCATTCAGTGTCGCAACTTCTACCGGTTTTGGTGGTTTTACGTTGATAGTA
>JBEKWK010000181.1:0-6855 GCA_049513175.1 FCB group bacterium | reverse complement strand
AAATATTACATTTTCCTTTTTAATATTACAATTATTAACTTAAATAAATTATTTGCTTAATTGACCTTTTATATATATATTAGGTGAAGTTAAATAATATATATATAAATAATGCGATATCAATTTTCTAATATATAAAAGGAGTTATTTTGAAATTTTTAATACTAATTTTCGCTCTATTGCTGTGTTTATTTAATGCCTGCAATAATTCCACAAGCAGCAATAATGGTGGCAGTTATTATGTAGATTGGACTGTTGACGGTACTCATTACCGTCAGACTGCTGTTTATAATGTATGCGGTATCTATGTTAAGGCAGCGACCTCTGCTACTATTAATGGAACTATAGTCAATCCTGATTCTTCAAAAATGAAATTAAGTGGATTAATTGATGGTATTACAACAACAGGTTCCATATCCAATATTAATATCAGTATAAAACCCTGGGTCGCTTTGCAATGGGTGCCCGATAGTTTAAATGACTACCAATCTACCGATTCGACGGGTGCTAATTTATCTATAACCGTAACAAGCTTGTCAGGTCCTGTAACAGGGAGTTTTACCGGTAAACTATCTGAACCTGTTTTTTCAGGAAAGAAAATTACCGGTTTTAAATATGTAAATGTACAAGGGACTTTTTCAATTCCGGTATATTAAATTTAAAAAAAGCGTTATCAATTCGTGATTTGTTATGATTTAACAAGGTAAGAATGGTACTTGCTTTTACAGTGATGACGGACTAATATTGGTTACTACTTATATAGGTATCGTAACTATTTATGCATTTCTAAAATTATAAATTTAACATATAGAATCTCAAATCGTATATTTCTTATTGTTTAGGAATTTGATTTTTGGCATATTTGTCTTAGGAAATTAATTAAAAAATTATTTTTAATGAGTTTTCGTATAGTATTAATTAATATCTATTAACTGAGAACTGATATCTGACAACTGACAACTATGAAAAATGAACCTGCAAGCAGAATCCAGGATTATCTTGTATTTGGGGAATACGGTGGAGTAAACCCGTCAATTGAAGATTCTTCAACATTTACTTTTTTAAGTGCCGAAAAAATGCACGAAGTTTTCGAGGGGGCGCAGGAAGGCTGCTATCTTTACTCGCGCCACATGAACCCTATGAATGAATATCTTGCATCTGCTTTGGCAAGATTGGAAGGAACAGAAGCCGCTCAGGTAACTGCTTCCGGTATGGGTGCTATTAGCTGTGCAATAATAGAACTTTGCAGCAGCGGCGATGAAATTATATCAAGCAGAACTATTTACGGCGGTACATATGCATTTCTTAAAAATTTACTACCGAAATTCGGGATTAATACTCACTTTGTCAATACTGTGGATATAAATGAAATAAAGAAGAAAATTAATTCCAAAACTAAAATTATTTATTGCGAATCTATAAGCAATCCATTGCTTGAGGTTGCAGATATTCCTGAAATGCGAAAACTTGCAGACAAACATAATCTCACTTTAATTGTTGATAATACTTTCAGTCCTTTGCTCATTTCTCCTTATAAATTAGGAGCTCATATAGTTATACATAGCCTGACAAAATATATAAATGGTGCAAGCGATTGTGTAGCCGGAGCAATTTGCGGAACAAAAGATTTTATTACAAGTCTTAAAAGCGTTGATAACGGAGCCTGCATGTTACTTGGTCCGGTATTAGACAGCATAAGAGCTTCGAGTATTCTTAAGAACATGCATACCTTGCATATCAGGATGATTAAGCATAGCAAAAATGCACAGTATGTTGCAGAGAATCTGGAAAAATTAGGAATAAGGGTATTTTATCCGGGATTGCCTCATCATCCTCAATATAAGATAATGACAAAGATGTTAAATCCGGGCTATGGTTATGGAGGTATTATTACGTTTGATGCAAAAGATGAAGAAACTGCCAATAAATTAATGATAAAAATGCAGGAAGAGCTTGTTGGCTATTTTGCAGTCAGCCTCGGTTTTCATAAAACTTTATTTAGTTCTCCAGGAAGCAGTACTTCATCTGAAATACCATGTGAAGAGCAGATAGAAATAGGAATGACACCAGGCTTAGTGCGGTTTTCCATTGGAATTGATAATGATATAGAAAGAACATTTGGGAGGATAAAAAAGAGTCTTAAATATGTGGGTTTAATTTAATGTAGAATTTATAATGAATAATGTAATAAAGCTTCCGGAAAATATTTTAAATCATTATGTTTTACTAAAAAAGGATATTAAAAAAAGACTTGTAGATTTTAAAAAGGTCCCTGAATCAGAATATTTTTACGAATTATGTTTTTGCCTGTGTACACCTCAATCCAAAGCAGAGAATGCTTTGCAGGTAGTCGAAGAATTGAAAAAAAGAAATTTTCTTTCCAAAAAATTCAATCCTAAACAAATATTATTTAATAAAAAACATTATATACGATTCCATAAAACTAAATCTTTAAGACTTGTTAGAGCAATTGAACTCTATCCCGAAGCATTAAAAATTCTCAATTCAAAACAATCAGTTATGATAAAACGCGAGTTAATTCAGAAAATGATTCTCGGATTTGGAATGAAAGAATCATCACATTTTATGCGAAATATTGGATACAGAAACTTTGCTATTCTCGATAGACATATATTAAAACATCTTGTTCTTTGTGGGCTACTGGATGATATTCCTAAAATATCGAGTATTAATCAATACTTAGAGATTGAAAATATATTCCAAAATTTTGCAGAGTCCATAAACATCCCGATTGATGAATTAGACCTGTTATTCTGGAGTTATGAAACAGGGAAAATTCTAAAATAAAATACAAATGGTGGTTGGTTTTTAAAGTTATTATTCATATAAGATAATATGGCAGTTTCTAAATAATTTTGTTAAAATATATTTCTTTAGGTAAATTAAAAATCTAAGAATTGAAAATTTAAATAATATTTGGTATTACAATCATTTATAATAGAAAATTGGAATAATCATAATATCTTGTTCTTTGAAGAACAGAGATAGTAGTTTAATAATAAATACAAAGGAAAAGATTAATGCCGGAAAATAGGAAACCTTGGGCAGAACCTTACAAAATCAAGGTAGTAGAACCATTAAAAATGACTTCAGAAGAAGACCGCAAAAAAGCAATTAAAGAGGCGGGCTATAACACTTTTTTATTAAAATCAGATGATGTTTATATTGACCTACTGACTGACAGCGGTACAAATGCAATGAGTGATTATCAATGGGCAGGTATGATGCTCGGAGATGAAGCTTATGCAGGTAGTAAAAACTTTTATTACCTGGAAGCGAATGTTCAAAAATTCTATGGATATAAACATGTTGTACCTACTCACCAGGGACGTGGAGCGGAACATTTGCTGTCACGGGCTTTAATAAAAAAAGGAGATTTTGTTCCAGGGAATATGTATTTCACTACAACTCGACAACACCAGGAACTTGCAGGCGGTACTTTCGTTGACGTTATTATTGATGAGGCACATGAACCACAAGCTATTCATCCTT
The DNA here is from genome assembly GCA_049513175.1 of FCB group bacterium. Taxonomy (GTDB): domain Bacteria; phylum Bacteroidota; class Ignavibacteria; order Kapaibacteriales; family UBA2268; genus JBEKWK01. The sequence goes on along the minus strand of JBEKWK010000181.1, from coordinate 3,342 downwards.
TCAAAGGAAATGTGGACATCCAGAAATATGAAAACCTGATTAAAAAAGTAGGAGCCGATAAAGTTGCCTATATCACTGTTGGTGCCCCGGTGAATATGGCAGGAGGACAGCCTGTTTCTATGGAAAATATGAAAATGGTAAGAGAATTATCCCATAAGCACGGAATAAAAGTTATTCTAGATGCTACACGAAATATGGAAAATGCATATTTTATACAACAGCGGGAACCCGGTTATTCCAATAAATCTGTTGCTGAGATTCATAAGGAATTTTGCTCTCTATCTGATGCTGCAACAATGAGCGGGAAAAAAGATTTATTAGTTAACATCGGTGGTTTCGTTGCCTGCAATGATTGGGATTTGTTCGAAGAATTAAGAAACCAGGTTGTTGTCTATGAAGGTTTGCACACATACGGCGGATTAGCCGGACGTGACATGGAAGCTATGGCTCGCGGCATGGAGGAAGCATTAATTGACGATAACATCGCTTCAAGGGTAAAGCAGGTGGAGTATTTTGGCAATTTATTAATTGACGCAGGTATTCCGATTGTTCTACCTATTGGAGGACATGCCGTATTCCTCGACGCAAAGAAATTTTATGACCATATACCACAATTAGAATTTACGGCTCAAAAATTAGCTGCTGATTTATATGTTGAAACAGGTGTCAGAGCCATGGAACGTGGTATCGTGTCTTCTGGAAGAAACAAAGAAACCGGTGAGCATAACCGTCCAAAACTTGAATTAGTCCGGTTAACCATTCCAAGAAGAGTATACACACAGGCACATCTTGATGTTGCGGCTTATGGAATAATTGAATTATACAAAAAACGTCATGAGTTTAAAGGATTGAAAATGGTTTATGAGCCTAAATTTTTAAGATTTTTCCAGGCAAGATTCGATTTATTAGGGGATAAATAATTTAATATTTGAGAAAAAGGGTGGTAATTATTTACCACCTTTTTTTATATACTAACATACTTGCCACTCAAATCCCAAAGTTTATTTGCAACTCTCATATCACAAGATTCGTTTGAGGATTTTGTGATTTTCCTTTTTTCAAAATATTCACCTGTAATTGAATTTACTTCGTCAGAACTCGCAAGATAAATTGTTGTTTCAGCACCTTCTTTAGCTGTTTTTGTTCCGAAATTCATAAAGAATTTTAATGCTCCGTTCATATCTTTAAACAATCCGGTGAGTATTACACCCGGATGAAGACAATTTACAGTTACATCGGTATTTTTTAATAATAACGCAAGCTTTTTTGTAAATAATATATTAGCTAGTTTAGATTGTCCGTAGGCATTCATTGCACTATAACTTTTTTTTCCTTCTATATCATCAAAGTTTATTACTCTTCCAAAGTGAGCTCCAGAAGCAACATTCACAATTCTTGAAGGAGCTGACGACTTAATCAAATTAAGTAAAAGATTAGTAAGCAAAAATGGTCCTAAATGATTAACGGCAAAATTTAATTCAATTCCATCCTGAGATAATTTCCTTTTTGATTCCCATATCCCTGCATTATTAATCAATATGTCAAGCTTATTGTATTTATCCTTAAATTTATCACAAAATTTTCTAATTGAATTAAATGAATCGAGGTTACATTCCATCATCTCGACATTTTTATTTTTTGTGTATTCTAAAATTTCAGACAATGTCTTATTCCCTTTTTCCAAGTTTCTTGCAGTAAATACAATCTTTGCATTCATACCGGCGAGAGCAAATGCTGTTTCTTTTCCTATACCTGAAGTAGCACCTGTGATTAAACAAAGTTTATTAGACATGTCCATAATTATTTACATTTAATTATTAGTAAAATTTAAATTCCATTAAAAGTTGTAATCCCACATTAAGAATTAATACCCCAAAAGTCAATAATCTGAATAGTAGTTTCATTTATATTTTTTTGTGAAGTATTTATCTGTATTAATTCCATAGATGACTGCCTGCAAAAATCCAGCAATGATTCCTGTTGCTCAACGAAATATCTAACAATTTCATTATTAGTATTTCCAAATCTTCTGATATAAGACATCCATGTTGGTATATTTTTTCTGTCATAGATTAATCTTTCCTCAATAGAATTTTCATCGAGAGTAAGTACACAAAGTTTACTGCCTGATTTTGATAAGATTGCATCTATGTCCTTAACATCATCCCATTTTAAAAAAGGGTATATATTAAGATGAGAAAAAATGAATCTTTCAAAAATAAAACATAGGTTTTGCTCTGTCATATCCTGAACACACCAATTCATATCTTGCAATCTTGAACTTATATTTTCAATCAAATTAGTGTACTCATTTAATACTTTCAATATCTCTTCTTTTTGTAGGGTATTATTATTAAATTTATTGTCAAAAATTCTCTGCGTGTGATATTCGTTCAGCACTATATTTGATGAAAAACTTTTGTTTAGATATTTATCATTCTTCAATATTGAATTTAGCACAGCAGTTTTTCCGGAGCCTGAAATTCCTTCCAGGATTAACCCAAATACTTCTTTTTTTTCAAAATCATTCATAATTTATTCTCAAAAAAAATCATACCTTAATAAAATTCAAAGTATGATTTATAATTATATAAACTTAAACTAAAAGCATTATTTTAAAAATCAAACAATTTCTTCTCTTTTTTATTTTTCCCCAGACTAATCAACATAAATAAACTTAAACCTATGGTAACTATAAACTGAGGTAATATCGGATGTTCAACTTCCTGCAATGTTAATAAAGAAACTTTGATAAATATAAATTGTATTAAATAATAAAATAATTTACTACCTATAATACTAAGAAGCATAGATAAAAATTTGTTCTGAATTTTTTCTGATATTATAAAAAATAACCAAATATTTAAAGAAAGTTCTGCACAAATAATGAGCATTTTAAAAAATACAGGATGTCCTGCAACAATAAAAGAAAACAAGGGCATTGTCAATGCAAGTATGTATGCATTTGTTTTATTTGTATATACGATTGATAAAATAATAAATACTCTCAAAGGTTCAATTAGATATACAGGAAAACTGAATAAATGTGATAAAGTCGGGATAAAATATATTGCCGTCAAAGCCAGGATATCTAAGATAATACTTCTTATTTTATTTACTGAACCGGGTATTATAAGTATGTTTTCCATTGTTTCTCCGAATCAAAATTCTATGAATGATGAAAAAAAATAAAAAATATATAATTTAGTTTGACTGATTATTTCAAAATTAAAATTTTTCTGGTAATAATATTTTTTCCGTTATTAAATCTACAGAAATATATTCCGGTAGGTAATTCCTGTTCTTTAAAGACAAGGTTATAATACCCCGGTGAAAATTCTG
>JBEKWK010000180.1:0-8229 GCA_049513175.1 FCB group bacterium | reverse complement strand
AAATAAGCATCGTAAGTTGGCGTATGTAAATACGGAGTAAAGAGATAAATAAATTTATCAATTTGATCCTGTGTGAACGTATTCGGTGGAGTTGCAAGTAATGAATCAATTGTCCTGTAATTCGGAGGATAGTTTTGAGCATAAATAATCGCTTCTTCACCTCCGGGGACAACATAAGGATTAGTTGGTCTACCTCTAAGGATTAAATATCCTTGTGCTTCATCCTGAGGATTTGTAACGTAATTAGCATTTGAAGGAATTAATTCGCTCTTAAGCCAATTTACCAGACCTTCACCTCCATTAGCAGGTGCCCATCTATAATAAAGTTGTGCATATTGGCCTCCCAACGGGAACGAACGTGGGTCATAGAACTTATTGAAATCTTTTGCTGTAGCATTTAAGATTCTATCTCGTCCGACCGCATCTTTACCAATATTAGCACTTGGCTGGCTATATGTTCCAACAGGTTTCGGATATTCTCTGTCCTCTGTAAGGAAGACTTTATTTAAGAAATCTGTTATCTTTAACGTATCAAATACTCCATTTTTATTCCTCCATGGGAACTCTGACGGTACATATTTGACAATAGTATCTGTCTGTAAATGATATATATCGCCTGTGAATTCAGGTGGCATTGTAGAATTTGTAATTGTAAATGCCAAGCCTTTCCTTAAAGCAGTGTCAACACCTTGTCTCCAAAGAACTGTTCTCGAAACAACAGATATCGAATCGCCGACATTAACCGGTAATGCACGGAACCGTTCACCGGCAAAGTAAGTCTCATAGTTTACACCGAATTTGTTATTCGATGCCGGCATATCAGGCCTGTTGCTATAGAGAGTTGGATCATTACCAAGTTGATCTTTTGGAGCATGATATTTTCTACCCTGAAGAGTAGCTGCATCCTCATTATAAGGATTGTGATACAAAGCTCTTAATAAATGTGGGTCACCAATATCTGAGCCGAAATTAGCTAAACCTTCATTAGTTCTGCGAATAGTAGTATTATCATTTCTATTCGTTGAATCAGGAACCAAATCTACTCTGCCTCTGAAGATTTCCCTGTAGGGAGCTTCGTCGGAAACCTGTTTCAAGTTTATTCTGATGTAATCATTAGTAGTTTCATTGATTACAAAGAATACTGATTCATTCAGCAATCTGTTATCCTGGTTTGTTCTTTCATCAATTCCATTGTAATTGATTGCAGTTTCAAGGAATAACGGATAACCAATCGGATGATAATACATAGTATCTTTTGCCGGACTAACCCACGGACGGAATTCTGTTTGTAATGTATTAATAATTCCATATTTAATTGTATTGTTTTCGTCCATACTATCAGCAATAAACGGGTCTCTTACCCAGCGTTTTACATACTTACCATAAGAAGGTTGAGTATTATCTGTATAATTTCTTATTACAGGAGGAATACCGACTGCAAAATCTTCAATCGGGCTCATCCTTCTTGCAGAATAATCCGCTGTTTTAATGTCCGTTCCTTTATCATAAATATCATAAACTCTACCGGACTGGACTAATATTTCAGGAATACTTGAATCCGCCGGTGTATTCTCATCAACTCCAATTTTGTTCAATAAAGGAATAGGCTGATAATTAAATCTTGTAATTGCTTCAAATGGACCTTCGAACAAATAACTGTTGAAGCGAGGATTATTATGCAACGCTGCATTTTCAGCATTTGTCTCCCAGAAAACAAAATCAAGATATTTATGTCTTTGATAAGTATAAGGACCGACTAAATCCATGGTATCCAGGAAGAAAGTTTCCTGAACCGCACCTTTATATGTCTTATGCGGACAATTTACACATGAATCTGTTATTATATAACTGATATTAGCTTCGGTTTTACCCCAATAGTTACCGCGTAGTGAATCTGTACCTCCAAATCCAACTCCGGTTGCAAGACCGGCTAGAACACCTTTTGTATTTGGAGCATCAGGTAATCTGATTGAAAATCTTGCTGTATTATTATAAATAGAGTTAGCAGCTTCTGAATAAGAGAATGAAGGTATTGGACCTTGAATTTCACCGTAAAGACATGTGCTTGCAAGGTCGCTCGAAGCTTTGTTTGCAATTATATTTTTACTTGAATCTCTTAATACAGCCCCGGTAATTGCATTCTGATAAATACCGATTGTATTTCTCGGGTCAACCATATTGTTTACTATAAGTGACCTGTTGAAGATAAGTTTCAAATCATAGTTATCCGAATAAACCGCAGAACCTGAATAAGCAAAGTTCCTAAGCATTCTTGTACGATTGAAATGTAACGAATCAGAACGGTTCACTCTGTTTGTTGTAACACTATCTAATATATATAAAGCGCCCCCGAGACCTATACCGTTTTCAGGTAATTTAACCTCCTGGGCTCTGCGTACTACATCAACATATTGTAAATCCTGAGATACTTTCTTTTGCCATGTAGCACCTGCGTCTGATGTACGAGATAAAAATCCATTATCACCTACAATGTAACCAACAGCAGGTATCTTGAAAAATATGCTATTTATGTTATTAGTTGTACCGGGATTTAGTGGATTCCAGGTTGCACCTGCATCCGTTGTTTTAAACATAACTCCATTTTCGCCTGCGGTATAACCAACATTTAATCCGGTAAACCATATTTTATTTAATAACAATGATGTACCTGTATTTACAAGATCCCAGCTATAGCCGGCATTTGTTGTTTTCAGCAATACACCGTAATCGCCGACTGCATAACCGGTATAATCGTTAGTAAAGTATACAGAACGAAGGTCGGTAAATATATTCGAAATCTGACCATCCCAACCATCAAGGTCGTTCAGTTTAATAATCAAACCTCTTTCACCTACTGCATAACCCAAATGTACTCTATTGAAATAAATACCAAACAGATTATGTATTGTTCCAGATGGAACCTGTGTAATAGTAGAGCTAACATAGCTACCACCAACTAATTCTACCTGTATTTTTGCAATGAAACCGCCGGTACCGACTAAATAACCAATGTTTGAACTGGAACCGGAGAATTTAATACCATAGAAATGTTGGAGAGTTGGATTCCAGCCCGGTAATGGAGTAACTGATTGAGGTGTCCATGTATTACCTTTGTCAGTTGTACGCAATACAGTGCCATATTCACCAACTATAAAACCAACTGAATCCGTTAAGAAATCAATATCCCTTAAATTGTTAGTTGTCGTTGAGTTTATATATTTCCAAAGATTTCCACCTTGTGTTAACTGTATTATAGTACCGTTTTCACCAACAACATATCCGTTAGTTTCATCTAAAAAGCATACACCATATAAAGCTTGATCGAAAGCTGGTGTGCCTTTACCTATTTGAGTCGTACCACTACCACTTTGAGAAGCAAGAAGTAATGAATCGCAAATAATCTGGTTGTCAAGAAACATAGTCAACATTCTTGCATCCGGAGTATAACTTGTAGATAAATAAGCCAAAACACCATTTTCAGATGAATAAGAAATTGCAGGTCTATCTATGCCACCCTGGAATGCTACATTATCGAGATCAGTTAAAAAGAAACGTTTATTGGTCACGTGAGGTGTCACTAATGAAATACCACCTCCATTACCATTATACACAGTATTAGCTTTAATCTCGATACCCTTCATTAAATTCAGATCCGCTCCCTGGCAATAAATTGCACCGCCACCGCGAATCTGTGGTTTATTTGCTTCCACAATGTTGGCACCTACTATATTATTTCTGAAGGATGCACGTATCATTTGGACTGTACGAGTAGTAGCAATATCGCTATTATCAGTTACGCGGATATGTACTGCACCTCCGGAATATCCGGCGCTATTGGCATCAAACATTACAGGATAAGCACCGCCATAGCCAAGAAATGTATTATTTGTAACACCACCGGCACCATTAACAAACATATTTCTATTTGTAAATACTGCACCGCCATAAGACAAGGCAACATTATTTTTAAAAGTAATATTAAATCCGTAGTCCCTGGTATAAATATAAGTATCACTTCCGCCGATTACAGGAGAAATTAAATAAGAAGAATTAATAATCGTAGGCTCCCATGGTAAAACTACCGGGAAGTAATTCGTAATCGGGTCAACATAGATGGCACCACCACTTCCGGCTTTATTATTCAAGAATAATGTCGGATTATCTATGTTATTGCCGAAATCTCTATTTGGACCACCACGTACCTGCAGTCTGTTTTTAGAATTCTCGACAAATATTGCACCACCTCTTGCAAAATAACCGCTGTTTGAAGGTGTAGTATCATTTTGCATTAATAAAGAAGTTGCAGCATTATTCATAAACTCTCCGGCAACAATTAATGAGGTAAACTTACCTACATAAATTGCACCGCCTCTTGCACCCATTGATGTTGATATATTTTGATAATTATTAGCAAAGTTACCATCGCATGTCAAAGAGTCAAGCAATGGGAATGAGTGTACAACTGGAATACCAGAAGGATAAGTAGTTATAGAATTATTAACACCTAACCCTACCTCAAACGGATCAGTTCTGAATCCTGTCATTGCTGAAAATGAACCTGAATGACTTGACTCATTTACAGTATATGTTCCCGACGCACCGGCAATATAAATGGCACCTCCATAAGCAATGTCACCATAATATTGGGGAGCATCAGCAGCACCTAAGGTGTCATCTCTGACAACTTCAACAGGTGGAGTTCCTATTGTTACCCTTTTTACATTTGCCAACTGTGCTATATTGTTTACGAAATACAAATTTCTGACTCTTCCGAGATAAACTGAAATACGTCCGTCATCCCAGTATTGTCTGTCATAGTTAGAAAGTGGTTCGTCCAATGTAGATGATGAAATAAGATTTTCATCAACATAGTCAATTGCTTTAATATTAGTATTAGTTTGATTTAACGAAAATGTGTTAATCCTGGACAAAATACCATCTCTATCAGTTAGATTCGGATTTTTATTAGCTAAATACCAACCCGGCTCTACTGAAGGACGTGGAAATCCCTCCGGTGCCTGCAAAATCTGAAGTGCACCACCTTTATGACGAGCGAAGTTGCATGTAAATATACAATTTAAAATCCAGGTTCTCGAAGAGAAGGTTGTTATAGCACCGCCGCCACCGTTTGATGCCATCTTCATGTTTTGATTCAAATTTGTCAACTGTGTAGAATTAAACATTGGGAAATCGGAAGGATTATAGAATCCGGTGCGGTCTACAGTTGTATCTTTCCTTAAACCGTTAAATACACAGTTTCTGAAGAAAGCTGCTCTTGCACCCGGTAATATGATAATGTGACCCCATTCTCTTGAAAAATCCTGAACAGGTTGCCCGACAAAATTAATTTGACCTGGAGTAACATCTACAGGAAGATCACCAATTCTACTCCATGGGTATCTGGCAAGATTATAGTCGTTTACAGGATTCACATTCATTCTGGCAGCCATAAACATAATGGCATATTCAAAAGGAATCCTATAAAAACCGTTGGTTGGATATGGATATGAATTAGTTCCAAGACCATTACCTTGAAGATTCAATAATCTTCTTCCTGCAGTATCCAGCACGACATCGAATATTTGTCTGTACTTTGTTGTGTCTACAGTATAATCATAAGGAGTCTGAACTACAATTGTTCTGTCTGCATCCGGACCGCTGCCATACCCACCTATATTATTAATATAATGGAGATACGAATAGTCCTTAGCAGTTCCATAGAGAAAATATTTTAAATCATTATATCCAATCCAATGATATGGATTTGATGTGGAACCTACAACTTGCTTTGGGTCAATCGGAATATTCCACGGTGACCCTGAATAAGGATTAGGTTTATAAGTTGCCGTTGCAAATCCGTCAGCGATAATTCTACCACCGCACGAATCAACAAGTCTACCATTTGGATAGAAAAGGATTGTAGTACCCGGTTCAACTATCAAGGTACCCTTAATCACATATTCATTATCAATAAAATAGGTCGTGTCCTTTAATAGGACTCGGACGTCGCCGACCTCGACCCGTCCTGATAAAGGTAATTGTGGTTTAGCAGCATATCCCACCGTGTAAGTGAGAATGCTAAATAGAACCAACAAAAAACTTAAACGAAACAAACGATGCATGTTACCTCCCTTAAAAAATTACTATTATGTACTAAAAATTTATCAACATTTTATTTATTTCATATTTAACAAATAAATTATTACTCAATTATCGTGCCAAGTCGGGTTAATCCGATCCTGGCAAATTTATTAAATTCGGATAAATACTTAGGTTCATCAATAACTTCCCTGTATTTCTTTTCAGCCATTTCTTTATTTCCAGCTTTCTCATAACATAATGCAGTATAATAAACATACCTATATTTAATTTCATCATTTTCAGATAATTCAGAAGCTTGCTCATAATATTTAACTGCCGATTTAAAATCAAGCAACATTTCGTATGCAGCCCCTAAGCCTGCATTTGCTCCTACCTGAATTATTTTACCATCAGATTTTAATGCTTTTTCAAAATACTTAATAGCTTCATTAGCTTTGCCTAGAGGTAAGAAACAATTTCCGGCATACAATGCGGCAATTTTCCCTTGCTGTGTTCCTCCATATTCATTTACTATATTTATTAAACCTATTACAGGCTGTCCTCTTACAAATTTTGAGGTGTCTCCGGATAGTGATTTCTGAAAATCTGATGCGGCATAATAAGGTATAATTCTGTTCAAAGCTGCTGAAGCATTTTTTATATTTTCAGCATTATTTTTTTCACATTACTTTAGTTCTATTATTATCAATCCATTCCTGAAACTTCTCAATTTTATTTTCTTTAGCTTGAGGTTTAGATTTAGAACCCTTTTTGCCTGTTATTATTTCTTCTTTTAAATTAGTATCCTTTTTACCAAACATAATAATTTATCTGTTTTCAAAATATAATTACTTAATAATCCTTTACAACGCCTTGTACGCCCGAAGGGAGTCGAACCCCCAGCCTTTGGAACCGGAATCCAACACTCTATCCATTTGAGCTACGGGCGCAAATATGGTAACTATTTAATGATACAAATTTAGTATAAGGTTAGTGAATTTCCAAAATATCTGTAAAGAAAATGAAATTAAATCGTGGGTATGTACTTTTTATGAATTTGTTTTCATTTTTCTTTGTGTTTCTTTTAACACAGTGTCAAGTTTCTTACACACCTTTTAAACTTTAAATTAAAAAGTGTAACATTTCCTTACATTTTCGATTACATCGTTAATATTCGGTAAAATTGCTTGTTCATACTCTTTGGCAAAACCAACGGGTGTAAATTTAGAACCAACTCTCAGCACAGGAGCATCAAGGTATTTAAAGGCTTCGCTTGTAATAATTGAAGTAATTTCTCCTCCAAATCCTCCTGTCACTTTATCTTCGTGTACGACAACAACTCTGTTTGTTTTTTTCACAGACTCTATTATTGAATTTTTATCTATAGGCGATAAAGTTCTTAGGTCAATTACTTCAACGGATATATTTTCTTTCTCTAATTGCTTTGCCGCATTAAGACTGAGATGCACGCCAGTCCCGTAACTGATTATAGAAATATCTTTTCCTGTGCGTCTAACTTTTGCTTTACCGAAAGGAATAATAAATTCTGGGGGAGGTGTCGGAGTCGAAGCCTGTTTGTTATTATATAAAAATTTTGGTTCTAAAAACAATGTGACACCTTTTGAACGTATAGCATTTCGCATAAGACCTAGCGCATCATCAGCAAATGCAGGATTAACAATACGTAGACCAGGTAATGTCGTAAATGTACCTTCGAGATTTTGAGAATGATAAAGCCCTCCTTGTATATATCCTCCGCTTGCAAGCCTTATAACTATATTAGGTGAAAACTGCCCTTTAGTCCTCCAATATTCATGGGAACATTCTAGGAGTTGATCCATCGCAGGCCAGAAATAATCTGCAAATTCGGCACCTTCAATAACCACTCTTATGTCGTCCCTGAATCTCGTGAATCCATTTGCTGAACCTACAATATTATTCTCAGCAATTGGAGAATTAAATACTCTTTCATGTCCAAATTCATCTAACATACCCTTGCAAACATTGAATACACCTTGCTTATCTTTCGATGCTACATCCTGCCCCCATAAATAGGTATTCGGATTTCTTCTGAATTCTTCTTTCATTGCCAAATTAATGCCTTCTCTTAAAGTAATTAGAGGAGAATTAGGGTCAATCTGTAATTCG
>JBEKWK010000179.1:0-6881 GCA_049513175.1 FCB group bacterium | reverse complement strand
TGTTAACTTCACCTCCCGGTATAACTTTCGAAAACGATTCATTAGTAAGATTGCAAAGGTCGGGGGATTTACCTAATGTTAATAAATTATCTTTCGGAGTTGTGGGCGGGTTGAGTTATGATATACCTTTAAATTCAAAATACACCTGGTTTTTAACTCCCGAAGCTTATTATCTGTACGAACTTAATAATGTAACAAAGAATCAGAATTGGAAAATCAGTTCACTGAAATTAGGATTGGCACTCAAATATCAGCCCAGACCTGAAAAGCCTGTAGTAGTAGTGCCGCCACCTGTTAATTTAACCGCTTCAGTTAAAGCAAATGGAGTAGAATACGACGGAACTGAAGAGGAAATGATAAAAATCAGAGTGGAAGAATATCTTTCATCGAGATGGAAACCGCTTTTGACATATGTTTTCTTCGATGATAATTCTGCTGTATTGCCTGAAAGATATTCAAGAATAACTTCCGATTCCGCAAAAAGGTTCAAGATTCAGGACCTCAATGAGCAAGGCACATTGGAAGTCTATCATCATTTATTGAATATTATCGGCAGACGCTTGGTGGACAATCCTGATTCAAAAATTACACTTGTCGGTTGTAATAACGGTCAGGGTGCTGAAAAGAATAATAAAGAACTTTCCATGCGACGTGCGGAAGCCTTACGGGATTATCTTTCCGATATCTGGGGCATAAAGGCTGACAGGATGAATATCGAAACAAGGAATTTACCGCAAATTCCTTCAAACAGTAATGAAGCTGAAGGTGTTGAAGAAAACCGCCGCGTCGAAATCACATCAGACAATTTCGATATTGTATCACCTATAAAAACCGAAGATACTATGCGCGTTGCAAACCCGCCCATTGCAAGATTCAAGACTACTGCAAGCGGTACTAACGGCATTTCCCATTGGACACTTTCTTCTTCGCAAGCCGGTAAAACATTGAAAACATTTTCGGGAATTGGCGACGTGACTCCTACTCTCGATTGGACATTTGAAAATGACGAGAAAACAATACCTTCTAAATCATTGCCTCTCGATTATTCTCTTTCCGTTACCGATAACCAGGGGAAATCGTTTAATACACCCGTTAAATCAATACCAATAGAAGTGATTTCAATCGAAAAGAAGAGACGCGAAAGAATTGCCGATAAATACGTGGACAGGTATAGCTTGATTATGTTCAGTTTCGATAAATCCGATATAAGCAGTTTCAATGAAAAAATCCTTGCTTTAATTCACTCAAATCTTAAGCCTAATTCGACGGTTAATATTACAGGTCATACGGACAGAACAGGCGAGCATGACTATAATGTGAATTTATCAAATAACAGGGCGAATGCGGTAGCTAAATCATTGAACTTTGAAAACACAAATACAACCGGTGTAGGGGAACAACAATTACTCTACAACAACGATGTACCGGAGGGCAGGTTCTACTGCCGCCGTGTGGATGTTACAGTAGAAACACCTGTGGAGTAAAATATACGATGCTATTAAATATCGGACACCTCTGAGGTGTCCGGCATTAATATATATTAATAAAATTTGTTTTATTATCCGAAAGTGTATTATGTTTAAACATTCAAAAACAGTTTTATGGATAATCGCAATAACAATTGTCTTTATACTATTTCAAAGCTGCCAAAAAGAAAACAAGATAACTGTACAGCCTTCCTTCAAAGCCGAGTATCTTTCCGGTGACTATATGAAATTATGGAAAAGGGTATCCGGAAAAATCAACGGTCAAACTGTTACTGACTCTTTTTATTTTGATGACCAATTTTTGTTCGGAAAAGGAAGCGAAGGTATGTTGGTTTTCGGAGAATTAGACCAGCCCGGTTATAATTCTGCAAAAACAGATATTTTCGAGTGGACCATTAAAAGTGATTCACTTATTTTAAAAAACTATACCTCTTACGGGCATCCTGCAGGTGTGGATAAAATATTTAAAATTCTCGCTTTAAATGATTCACAGGCTGTGCTTTCCGATTACGAACCTTCAACAAAGATAACCTCCGAATGGTCTTATGTACCGGCTGTTTCCAAGGATTCAAAACCATCGCTAACAAATAAGTTTTTAACAAATGGGAATGTCAAAGTTTGGTGTTATGCATCGTCAACACTTGACGGTAAAAAATATGAATTTGATTCATCGAAAGCGGATGATATGCTGTTCTTCTCGACGTCAGGCTTTGGATATTATCTTTATGGTGAAATTGACCCATATTCCGGTGATACTATCAATAACGACCTGATAAAATGGCAATTCATTGACAATGATTCCAAAATATATATTTCGCAATACAGGAATCCTTATTTGTATAATGATGACACTAAGATTATAAAATTGACTGATGACACTTTAATTTTGGAACCGATGAAAAAATTCGAGAACGGTATTCTGAGAGTTACTTTTATACCATATTTTAAAAAATATCCACCTAAAGTTTTTGTATTATAATTTTTATTGGTTTTATCTTAAAAAGTATTACATTTTAATAATCTCATTTTGTATGGAGTGAAGAATCCGGTATTAATTGGATTTTTGGATTCTTCGCCTCATTTTTATTTTGATTGAATCATTTCTTCTATTTTAAGTTTTAGCTTAGATATCAATTCTTATGATTAACCTATTTATATGCCATCACATTTTTCTATTGGAAATATAGTTTAATTTGATTAAGTTTGGTTATTATTCCTTAATTATAAACAGGAGGTGTGCGATGAAAAATTTCATTAGTATAATCATTGTAACTACTTTGTTATTTATAAATTCTTGTACCAATTCTAACGAAAATCCAAAAACACCCATCAAACCACTTACACAGGAAGACTTGCATATTGTTTCTTTAGGAAATAACTTCGGATTAAATCTTTTCAAGGAAGTAAACAGGGAAGAAGGAGACAAAAACATAGTGCTGTCGCCTCTTAGCGTATCAATGGCACTTGGTATGACTGTCAACGGTGCCTCAGGTTCCACGCGTGATTCTATGCTAAATACTCTCCAAATGTTAGGTCTCTCGATGGACCAGGTAAATAGTTCATACCAAAGTTTAATTAATTTACTCTTGAATTTAGACAGCAAAGTGCAGTTTGAGCTTGCCAATTCTATATGGTACAGAAATACAATTTCATTTGAACAAAACTTCTTTGATGTTTGTAATAAATATTTTAACGCCCAGGTTACAAGTTTGAATTTCGAAGACCCTTCTTCAGAAAATACAATTAATAATTGGGTAAATATTCAGACCAAAGGTAAAATCACAAAAATAATTGACGAGATAAAAGACAACAGTATAATGTTCCTGATTAATGCTATTTATTTCAAAGGAAACTGGACTTATATATTTGATTCTACAAAAACAATAAATGACTTGTTTTACTTAACAGACGGTTCAACTAAAATATGTAGGATGATGAAACAATTTACTTATCTCTCTCACTTTGAAAATCAGGAATTCCAAGCTGTCGATTTACCTTATGGTAATAAAAAATACAGTATGACAATTTTTCTTCCTACGGAAAATAATAATTTAAATAATTTCATTAATGAGATGACACAGGATAATTATAATCAATGGATATCAAGCCTCAAAACTGATACCGTTGATCTATGGATGCCGAAATTTAAAATTGAATATGATATTGGTCTTAATGATGTTTTGAAAAATCTTGGTATGGGAATAGCTTTCAAACCTTATTTTGCTGATTTTTCAAATATGTCTTCTTCAGGAAAAAATATTTATATTTCAGAAGTAAAACATAAAACTTATATTCTTGTTGATGAAGAGGGAACTGAAGCGGCGGCGGTAACTTCGGTTGAAGATGATTTGACATCCCCAAGACCTGATAAGTATCTTATGAAAATAAACAGACCATTTGTTTTTGTTATTAGGGAAAACAATTCAGGCACTATTGTTTTTATAGGGAAAATTGTAGAGCCCATGGATTAAATTTAATTATTGAACATTTCTACATTTAATTTTAAAAAGAGGTTTATGATGAAAATTATCTTTAGTATAAAATTGTTTTTTATAATGCTAGTCATAAATTCATGCTCAAATACAAATAATCCTGCAAATACTGTCCGACCTCTGACACCTGATGAAAAGCATATCGTTTCATCTGGGAACAACTTCGGATTGAATCTATTCCAGGAAGTGAACAGGGAGGAAGGTGATAAAAACATAGTGCTGTCGCCTCTCAGCGTTTCTATGGCTCTCGGAATGACAGTCAACGGTGCCGCAGGCTCTACTCGTGATTCTATGTTAAATACTCTTGAAATGCTCGGTATCTCAATAGACCAGGTAAATAGTTCATATCAGAGCTTAATTAATTTACTTTTGAATATGGACAGCAAAGTGCAATTCGAGCTTGCCAATTCTATTTGGTACAGGAATACCTGGGTGTTTGAACAAAGCTTTTTTGATGTTTGCAACAAATATTTTAATTCTCAAGTTACAGGGCTGAATTTCGACGACCCTTCAGCCAAGAATACAATTAATAATTGGGTAAATACTCAAACCAAAGGTAAAATACCCGATATAATTGATGCAATTGACCCAACTTCAATTATGTTCCTGATTAACACAATTTATTTCAAAGGAAATTGGACTTACAAGTTTGATACTACACTCACAAAAGATTTACCATTTTATCTGCTCGATGGAACAAGCCAAACTTGCAAAATGATGAGCCAGTTGGCTTATTTATCATATTCACGAACACAGGATTTCGATGTTGTTGATATACCCTATGGAAGCAAGAATTTTAGCATGACAATTTTCCTCCCTTCATCGAATAATAACATAAATGATTTCATAAATGGAATGACACAGGATAATTATAATCAGTGGCTATTAAATTTCAAAACCGATTCAGTGAATATTTTTATTCCTAAATACAAAGTTGAATATAAAATAAAATTGAATGATGCATTAATCAACATGGGTATGGGTATAGCTTTCGGAGATTATGCAAATTTTTATAATATGACTAAGGTACCCGGGACTTACATAGGTGAAGTATTGCATAAAACGTATGTGTTGGTTGATGAAGCAGGAACAGAAGCGGCAGCGGTTACCTCAGTTGATATCCGGAATGAATCTATGGCACCCGGCGGACATATTACTATAAGATTAGACAGACCATTTGTTTTTGTAATAAGAGAAAAAAGTTCAGGTACGATTGTATTTATTGGAAAAATTGTAGAGCCTTTGAATTAGTCTGCATCAAATTAAAAAATAAGTTACATTATTGATAAGAGGTTATAGATTCCCTCTTTCGAGGGAATGACAGAACCAAATACTGTGATATCAATATCTTTTTAATTTTCTTTTTGTATAATTGAAAATTGTTATTAAATTATAAAATCAATTCGCAATAAATTTTTAACGGCTTTTTTTATTTACTATTAATAAGGAGTATCTATGTTAAAAAAATTCATCATTGGAGTAATCGTAGTTTTCATCGCCCTGGAAGTTATGGATTTCATACTTCACGGATTATTATTAAAAGGATTATATATGCAATCCGCTGCTATCTGGAGGAAACCGGAAGATATGATGCATTTGATGTGGGTTATATATGTTTCTACGTTTCTCTCCACAATTGGTTTTGTTTATATCTATTATAAGTTGATTGGGAACAAATCACCCTTTAGAGGTGTTTGGTACGGATTGACCTACGGTTTTGCAGTGGGAGTCGGAATGGGTTATTCAACTTATGCAATGCTCCCGATGCCTTATGGATTAGCTGTATCATGGTTTATCGGTTCCATTGTCGAATATGGAATTGCAGGATGGCTCGCAGGATTAATAATCAAGGAGAAAGCTTAAGAACAATTCTACTTTATTCTTTTATTTTAATATTTTACCTCCCGTTTTAATTAAATCGGGAGGTATTTTGTCTAACAGGATTATAACAATTTAAAAAGAAAGGAATTGGAAATAAAATACTTGGCATTTTTTAGTAAAACAGCGTTATTTTTCTTCACATTAATAATCAGCATTAATCTGTTATCCGCCTATAATGCCGATACTCTAAAAGTAAAAAAGCATAAAGAACAATCAATTGATTTATCTGCAGCTTTTACACAAATGAACCTTGAAAATTTCTGGGGCTTTAATGTAGATTGGAAATTTTTCCCTTACGAAAGATTAGGTACCGGACTTTATTTCACCTGGGCTATGAACGGTACTCATACAAAAGACACTTTCAATTATCATATCACAAAGCCTGAAATGGACCTTTTTGAAATCGGATGGATTAACCAATATGTTTTCATTAAAGATTCATCATTCAGATTAAACCTTAATCTCGTAAATGGCTGGGCTGATATTATGCTTTCCGACAGAGGTCAACAGGAGAGATATAAAACCAGATACGGCTATAGCTACAGGGCAAAAAGTATTGATAATAATTCATATTATTTATTGGAACCCGGTTTGGACTTTTTAATAAAAACAGTGAAAAGGCTCTGGATTAGCGCAAAAATAGATTACCGGTTTCTATTTGGTTCTACGCATTTCGCAAGAAAAGAGGATTTTTCAAAATTTATTTTCTTTGTTGGCATAACAGGGATTTGGTAGAAAAGCAGAATGAATCTATCTAATAGCATATAATAATGTAATAATACAATATAATCTTTTTTATAAGATAAGAATAGTAAACCTATTAATAAAAATCCCTAACACTACTCGTTATATCTTCCGCGTGTTAGGGATTATTTAAAAAATTTTATGCATTGCTCGAATCAACAATCAATTTGGGTGCAAGACCATCCATTGGTTGAGTTAAATCCACACCATGGATGTCTTTTACTTCCTCGAGAAACCATTTTGTAAAAGAATCCTGTGCTTTGGCAATTTTTTCATA